>DASVUW010000001.1:0-2138 GCA_036386845.1 Allosphingosinicella sp.
GGTGCTGCCCGGGGTCGGAGCCGCCGGTTATGCGATGGAGCAGATCGACGCTCGCGGCCTCGCGCCGGTGCTTCGCGCGCTTCGCCAGCCGGCACTGGGAATCTGCCTCGGCATGCAGCTGCTCTTCGAAGGCAGCGACGAGGAGGACACCGCCTGTCTCGGCCTCGTCCCGGGCCGTGTCCGCAAGCTCGAACCCGCTGAGGGCCGCCCGGTGCCGCACATGGGGTGGAGCCGAATCGAGGTGCGGGACGAAAATATCGGCCTGCGATCGGGCGACTACGTCTATTTCGCCCACAGCTTCGTCTGCGATCCCGGGCCCGCGACCGTAGCGACTGCCGATTACGGCCGGCCGATCCCCGCGGTCGTTCGCAGCGGCAACTGGATCGGAGCGCAGTTCCACCCGGAGCGCTCGGGCGAGGCCGGCGCCCGCTTCTTTCGCACATGGCTCGACCGATGATTCTCTATCCCGCCATGGATTTGATGAGCGGCCGGGTGGTCCGGCTCGCGCAGGGTCGTTTCGAGGAGGCGACGACCTACTATGCGGATCCGGCCGAGGCTCTGGCCCGCTTCGCCGAGGCCGGCGCGCAATGGGCCCATGTCGTCGACCTCGACGGCGCGCGCGCCCGACAGCCGGTGCAGCACGAACTCATTGCAAGCCTCGCTCGCGGCGGCGCGTTGAACCTCCAGGTGGCCGGGGGATTCCGTACCCGCGACCAGCTGGCGCGAATGTTCGATTCGGGCGTCGGGCGGATCGTCATCGGAAGCCTCGCCGTCGACCGGCCCGATGTCGTCCGCGACTTCCTGCGGGAGTTCGGCAGCGAACGGATCACCCTGTCGCTGGACGTCCGGCTCGTCGACGGCGTGCCGGTCGTCGCGACCGCGGGCTGGACCGAGGATTCGGGAAAGACCCTCTGGGACGTTGCCGCTCTCTATCCCGAGGCGCTCCATCTCCTGCTCACCGATATCGGCCGCGACGGAATGCTCGCAGGCCCGAACTTCGAGTTGCTCGAGGAAGCCGCCCGGCGCTTCCCGGGGCTCGCCATCCAGGCCTCCGGGGGCGTCTCCTCGCTCGACGACCTCCGCCGACTCCGCACCGCCGGAGCGATCGTCGGCAAGGCCCTGTGGGAAGGCCGGATCGATCTCAAGGAAGCTCTTGGTGCCCGCGCGTAGGATCATCCCCTGCCTCGACGTGAAGGACGGCCGGGTCGTCAAGGGCGTCCAGTTCCGCGACCATCGCGACGCCGGCGACATCGTCGAAAGCGCCATTCGGTACAGCGCGGAGGGCGCCGACGAGCTGGTCTTCTACGACATAGGCGCAAGCGCCGAGCGGCGAAGCCTCGACCTGGAATGGGTCCGCCGGATCGCGCGGACGATCGACATACCCTTTGCCGTGGCCGGCGGGGTCCGAACCCGCGACCAGGCCGCCGCCTGCCTGGATTCGGGAGCAGACAAGGTTTCGATCAACTCGCCCGCGCTCGAGCGTCCGGCCCTGATCGGGGAGCTCGCTCGCGATTTCGGAAGCCAGTGCGTCGTCCTCGGGGTCGACAGCTTCGAGTCGGCCGGCGACTATCGGGTGAAGCAATATACGGGCTCGCCCGAGGCCACCCGGGACTCGGGCCGCCTGACGCTCGACTGGGTCGTCGAGGCGACGGAGCGGGGCGCGGGCGAGATCGTTCTCAACTGCATGCGGCGGGACGGAGTGAGAACCGGTTACGACATCGCCCACACGGCCGCCGTCATCCACGCCACGACCGTGCCCGTCATCGCCTCTGGCGGAGCGGGCGCTCCGGAGCATTTCCGCGACGCCTTCGCCGCCGGAGCGAGCGGAGCGCTCGCCGCCACCGTCTTCCACGACCGGCTCATCCCTATCGCCGAGCTGAAGGAGTATCTCGAATCATGCGGGATCGAAATGCGCCGCTGACCGCGGCCGATATCGGCTCCCTCGACTGGGAGAAGATGGATGGACTGCTTCCGGTGGTCGTCCAGGATCAGGCCACGGGCCAGGTGCTGATGCTGGGCTATATGACCCGCGAAGCGCTCGCCGCGACTTTCGAGAAAGGCCGCGCCATCTTCCACAGCCGCTCCAGGGGACGGCTCTGGGAGAAAGGCGAGACCAGCGGCCATTCGCTGGCGGTCAT
>DASVUW010000002.1:0-9377 GCA_036386845.1 Allosphingosinicella sp.
GACCTGGAAACTGAGCGGATCGCCGAGTGCAGCGCCGATTTTTGCGCGGCCGACGTGCGCGGCTGGCGCCTCTTGGCGAGCCGGAGCGACCGGCTCGTCCCGGTCGACACGTTGCGCAAGGCCTGCGCGGAGGCCGACATCGTCGTCTCGGACCGCCGGCTTCCGGCGCAGTGCCGCCCGCGATGGCTCAAGGCGGATCGGGATTTCCTGGCGAGGAGCGGAGGCCTCGCGATAACGCTGGGCCGGGTTCCCGAGGTCGCGACCACGGCCTCGGGCGACCGCCACCCCTGGGTCCGCAGCGCCGAGGCGAAAGCCGCCGCTGTGCAGACGCACCCGCCTCGAAATCGGAAATTGGTGCCAAATCGGAAATTGGTGCCAGGCACCAATTACTAAGTGTTTGATTTAGGGCGGGTCTGTAAATCGGAAATTGGTGCCAGGCACCAATTACGTTCCGAAGAACCCCTCCCCCATGCTTCGCATGGTGCCCCTCCCCGGCAAATGCCGGGGGGGAATTAGGGCCGCCGCTCGCCGCGATTGTGGCGCTCGATCGACATCAGGATCCCTAGGCAGATCATCACCGTCAGCATCGCCGATCCTCCGTAGGAGACAAGGGGGAGGGGGATCCCGACGACGGGGGCGAGGCCCATCACCATCATCAGGTTGACGGCGATGTAGAAGAAGATGGTGAGGGTCAGCCCCGCCGCCGAGAGGCGCTCGAACCGGCCCTTGGCCTCGAGCGCGACGCTCATCCCCCAGCGCAGCAGAAGGAAGAAGAGCAGGATCAGCACGCAGCCGCCGATCAGCCCCCATTCCTCGGCGATGGCGGAGAAGATGAAGTCGGTATGCTGCTCGGGCAGATAATGGAGGTGGCTCTGGGTGCCGTTGAGGAAGCCCTTGCCGAAGACCCCGCCCGAACCGATCGCGATCTTCGACTGGGTGAGGTGGTAGCCGGCGCCGAGCGGGTCGGTCTCGGGATTGAGGAAGATCAGCACCCGCTCCTGCTGGTGCGGCAGCAGAAAGGAATAGACGATGGGCAGCGCGGCCGCGACGGCGAGGGCTCCGCCGATGAACCAGGCGAGCGGCAGGCCGGCGAGGAACATGAGCGCGATCGTGTTGAGGACGATCAGCATAGTCGTCCCGAGGTCCGGCTGGAGCAGGATGAGGAGGATCGGCGGGCCGAGGATCAGCGCGAGGGGCCACATCGCCCACAGGCGGCGGATTTCAGCCGGGGGAACGTGGGCGTAGAAGCGGGCGAGGGTGAGGACGATGATCGGCTTCATCAGCTCGGAAGGCTGGAGACGAAGGAAGCCGAGCTCGAGCCAGCTTCGGGCGCCGCCGCCGATCACGCCCAGCGCCAGGGTCAGGATGAGCAGCAGGATTCCACCGCCATAGGCGAAGAAGGCGAAGTCGTGGAACGTCTGCGGCCGGATCCGCGACAGCGCCAAAGCGAGGCCGAGGAAGACGGCGAAGCGGATCAGATGGGGGAGGGCCCAGGGCATCATGAAGCCGCCGGCGGCCGAATAGAGGCCGAGCACTCCGGCAAGGCCCAAAGCGGTCACGATCCAGAGCATCCGCCAGGGCAGGGTGGCGAGCGGCGCCGGGACGAAGGCGAGACCCATTAGCGGCCGGTCCCCGTCGGAGATGTCGATGCCCGGCCAATTCCGTCATTCCGGCGAAGCCCGGAATCCACGAACACAGGCGGTCGAAAACCGGATGCGGCGGTGTTCATGGATCTGGGGTCAAGCCCGGGATGACGGGGCTCGGAACTTCGTTTGATGTCGCAAGGGGACATGGGCCGACCCATCAGGTGCCGGCCCCCGACGCCGCCTTCCGCGCCGCCTGCTCGGCCTTGGCGGCGGCGAGCCAGCTTTGCGCCCGCCGCTCCATCCGCTCGGCGAGCGTTCCGCCCCATTGCTCCTCGAACTTGGCGAGGGCCTCCATCGCCTTGGGCTTGTCGAACAGATAGGTAAGGACGTCCTTGGCGACCGGAGCGGCGGCCCGGGACCCGCCCATTCCGTGCTCGATCACCACGGAGCAGGCATAACGGGGATTGGCGGTCGGGGCGAAGCAGACGAACAGTCCGTGGTCGCGATATTTCCAGGCTCCGGACTGGCCGCGCTGCCCGCCGGTGATCCGGCGGACCTGGGCGGTGCCGGTCTTGCCGCCCATCTCGATCCCGGGGACTTCGAGCTTGCTCCGCCCCGCGGTTCCTGCGCCGTTCACCACTTCCCACATCCCGGCCCGAACCGTGTCGAAATGCTCCTTGGGGAAGGGGAGGGCCGCGGCCGGGACGCGCTTGCGCTGGATGAGGTTGGGCTGGATGTCCCGGCCCGAGGCGATCCGCCCGGACATCACCGCCAGCTGGAGCGGGTTCACGATGACGAAGCCCTGGCCGATCGAGGTGTTGAGCGTGTCCGACTCGGTCCAGTCGGGCCGCTCGACGAGCTTGGCGCTGCGCTCGTAGCGCGCCCTCTTCCACTCCGCGCTCGGCATCGTCCCGTAATTCTGGGAGACGACGGGAATGTCGAACTTCTCCCCGAAGCCGAGGCGCTTGCCCATCGCCGAGATGATGTCGATCCCGGCCCGCCGGCCCATGGCGTAGAAATAGGTGTTGCAGCTCCTCGCGATCGCGGTGTGCATGGTCATCGGGCCGTGGCGGCCGAGGCAGCGGAAGAAGCGGTTGCCGAGCTGGAAGCCCCCGGGGCAGCCGACCCGGGCCTTGGGGTCGATCCCGGCCTGGAGCAGGGCCATGGCCACCATCGGCTTGAAGGTCGAGCCCGGCGGATAGAGACCGTTCAGGGCCTTGTTGAGCAAGGGCTTGCGCTCGTCCTGCGACAGCATCTTCCACTCGTTGCGGCTGATGCCGTCGGTGAAGCTGTTGGGATCGTAGGCGGGCATCGAGGCCAGGGCGAGGATGTCGCCGGTCCAGCAGTCGAGCACCACGACCGAGCCCGATTCCTCGCCCAGGCGGCGGGCCGCGAACGTCTGGAGCCCGGCGTCGATGGTGAGCGGAAGGGCGCCGCCGGTCTTGTCCGGTAAGGTGCTCAGCGGGCGAACTAGCTTGCCGCCCGCGGTGACTTCGACCCGCTCGGCGCCCGGCCGCCCGCGCAGCCGAGGCTCCATCGTCTTTTCAATACCTTCCTTGCCGATCTTGAAGCCCGGCGTGATCAGAAGGGGCGCCTTCCCCTCCTTTTCATATTCCTCCTTATTGGGTGTGCCGACATAGCCGACCAGGTGCGCGACCGCCGCTCCGTCGGGGTAGAAGCGCGAAAAGGCGCGCAGCGGCGCCACTCCGGGCAATTCGGGCTGGCGGATCGTCACAGCCGCATATTTCTCGAATGGGAGATTCTCGGCGACCGGCACCGGCTGGTAGCCGGCGGCGCGCTTCAGCTCCTCCCGGATCCGGTCGACCTCGTCCGGAGACAGGTCGAGAAGCCGGGTCAGCTCCGCTATGACCCTGTCCGGGTCCTTCAGCCGGTCGGGGATGAGGTCGACCCGAAAGACGCTCCGGTTGATCGCGATCGGCTGGCCGGCCCGGTCGACGATCCAGCCGCGGCGCGGCGGGATCAGCCGGAGCTGCACGCGATTGCTTTCGGAAGCGAGCTTGTAGCGCTCGTTCTCGGCGATCGAGATATAGGCCATCCGCCCGGCGAGGGCCGCTCCCAGCAATCCCTGGAATCCGCCCAGCACCATCGCGCGCCGGGTGAAGGTGAAGAGCTGGCTGCTCTCCGTGATGGCCGGGCCGGCGCGCCTCTTCATCGCTGCAGCCGCCAGCGGTCGAGGGCTACGACGAGCCTCGACACGAGGGGATAGGCGAAGACCGACAGGGCGATCTGCGGCCAGAGGATTGCGAATGGAGTCGCGCTCCCCATCTGCCGGGCGACGTACCAGCCGCCCGCCGTATAGAAGAGGATCGCGGCTGCGGCGAAAAGCCAGTCCAGCCAATAGTCGCGCCAGCCGACCCGGCTATCGACGAGGTCGAGGATGAGGAAGGTCAAGGCCCACAAGGCCATGGACTGGCCCAGGGGCAGCCCGGCGACGAGATCGTTGAACAGGCCCAGCGGCAGCGCGATATGCGCCTGCCACATTTCCGGCCTGAGCAGCCGCCAGGCGAGAAGCACCAGATAGGCGAAATCCGGAACGATCGGCCGGCTGGCGACATAGGGGAAGAGGGCGAGCAGCGAGGCTGCGAGGGTGCTCAGGATCGGCACCCACTGACGGCGCAAGCCGAGCAGGGCGACGTCGCGGCCGGATCCGGCGATCCGGCTCACTGCCCGGCCCCCCGCAAAGCGCTTTCGGTGGTTTCGGTGAGCGGCGCGTCGGCCAGCGGCTGGTAGATTTTCAGAACCATCGCATATTCGACGTCGGACGGGTCGGCGAGCGGCTTTGCCACCGTCCGTTCGCCGGCCACCGATACCACTACCGCCACCGGAATGTCGGGCGGATAGACTCCGCCGACCCCGGACGTCACCAGGACGTCGCCGCGCCGGAAGGGATTCTTGCCCAGCTCCAGGGTCTTGAGGTCGATCGTCCCGTCGCCGTGGCCGCTCGCGATCGCCGCGGTCCCGTCGCGGACCAGCCGAACGGGGACGTTGCTTGCGCTGTCGGCGACGAGCAGGACCCGGCTCGCCCAGCGCCCGGTCTCGATGACCCGACCGACGAGACCGTCGGCGGAGCGCACCGGCTGGCCCGGCTGGACCCCCGCCGAGGCGCCGGCCGAGAGCGTGGCGAGGCGTCGGACCGACGCGAAGGAGGAGCCGACGATACGGGTCACGGCGACCGGGTCCCGGGTCTCGCGGGTCAACCCCAGAAGGGCCTTCAGGCGCTTATTCTCGAGCTCGGTCGCCTGCGCCTCGATCAGCTTGCGCCGCGACGAGTCGAGCCGCCACTTCAGCTCGGCATTCTGGCTTCCGGCCTGCACGTAATTGCCCACGGAATCGACGATTCCCCCGAAGAATCGGGAGACCGATCGACCGCCCGACGACACCGGGCTGGTCACGTCGAGCGCCACGCCTTTCAGAGCGTTGAACCCGCTCGGGTCGACGATGGCGATGACGAGAAGGAGCCCCGCGAACAGGACTCCGCCCACCGCCAGGACATAGGACAGGAACAGCCCATATTGCGCCCGGCGCGAAAATCCGGGCCGGCGGGTCGATGGCGGGGCCACTATGAGCCTCCCAGGCCTGGCCTCAGGCGGTCAGCAGAACGCCGCGGAAGATTTCCTCCTCGAGCGCCCGGCCGGTGCCGATGGCCACGCAGGTCAAGGGATCGTCGGCGACCGTGACCGGAAGGCCCGTCTCGTCGCGAAGCACCTCGTCCAGCCCCTGGAGCAGGGCGCCGCCGCCGGTCAGGACGATGCCCTGGTCGACGATGTCGGCGGCGAGCTCCGGGGCGGTGTTCTCGAGCGCGATCCTCACGCCCTCGACGATCGTGTTGACCGGCTCGCTGAGCGCCTCGGCGATCTGGCGCTGGTTGATCGTGATCTCCTTGGGAACGCCGTTGACGAGGTCGCGACCCTTGATGTGGACCGACAGGCCGTCGCTGGGATTGCCATGCTCGTCGGTCGGCGGCTTGGCGATCCCGACCTGCTTCTTGATCCGCTCGGCCGTCGCCTCCCCGATGAGGAGGTTGTGGTTGCGCCGGACGTAGGAGGAGATGGCCTCGTCCATCTTGTCGCCGCCGACCCGGACTGAGGTCGTATAGGCGAGGCCGCGCAGCGAGAGCACCGCGACCTCCGTCGTTCCCCCGCCGATGTCGACGACCATCGAGCCGATCGGCTCGGTGACCGGCATGTCGGCGCCGATCGCGGCCGCCATCGGCTCCTCGATCAGCCACACCTGGCTTGCGCCGGCGTTGGAGGCCGCGTCGCGGATGGCGCGCCTTTCGACCGAGGTCGAGCCCGACGGAACGCAGATCACGATCTCGGGCCAGCGCGGGAAGCGGCGCTTGCCGTGGACCTTCTGGATGAAGTGCTTGATCATCTGCTCGGCGACGTCGATGTCGGCGATGACCCCGTCGCGAAGCGGACGGATCGCCTCGATCTGGTCCGGGGTCTTGCCCATCATCATCTTGGCGTCGTCGCCGACCGCCTTCACGCGCTTCACCCCGTTGACCGTCTCGATCGCGACGACGGACGGCTCGTTCAGGACCACGCCCCGCCCCCGGACGTAAACGACGGTGTTGGCCGTCCCGAGGTCGATCGCCATGTCGTGCGAGGGGAACTTGAAGAAACGCAAGAGTGACATTTAGCTGGGTCCCGCTTCTTGAATAACGCCGCCGAGGCATGGTGCCCGGCGCGCTGGCCTTTCTCTATAGGATGGCCCGTCGCCTTGTTCCACAAATGAGTTAAATGTTTGGGCCGCCGAGCCCCCCGGGCTCGGCTGAACAATCCGGGGATTGTTCACCCGAACATGCTCGCGGGATGGCCGGGCTTGGTCTAGACCGCCGATCGATGTCAATACGCCGCCTGCCCGAGCATCTGGTCAACCGCATCGCGGCGGGTGAAGTGGTGGAAAGACCGGCCAGCGCGTTGAAGGAGCTGGTCGAGAACGCGATCGACGCCGGAGCCTCTCGGATCGCGATTTCCCTCGGCGGGGGCGGGACCCAACGGATCGAGGTCACGGACGACGGCTGCGGCATGAGCCCCGCCGACATGACCCTCGCGCTCGAGCGCCACGCCACCTCCAAGCTTCCCGGCGAGGAGATCGAAGCGGTGACCACTTTGGGCTTCCGCGGCGAGGCTCTTCCCTCGATCGCCAGCGTCGCTCGCCTCGCCGTCGAGAGCCGGGTTCGAGGCTCCGACGGCTGGTCGCGAATCGTCGACAACGGCCGGCTCGAAGGGGAGGGGCCCGCCGCTCTCCCGCCCGGCACCCGGATCCGCGTCGAGCAATTGTTCGCCCGGGTGCCGGCGCGCCGCAAGTTCCTCCGCTCGGAGCGGTCCGAATATGCGGCCTGCCTCGACGTCGTGAAAAGGCTGGCCATGGCCCGGCCGGACATCGGCTTCAGCCTCGAGCATGAGGGCCGCAGGACCCTTTCCGTCCAGCCGGGCGAGGACCGCCCGGCCCGGGTCGCCGCCCTCACCGACCGGGCGCTGCACGAGAACAGCGTCGCCGTCGACTACGACCGCGGCCCGGCCCGGCTCGGCGGGGTGGCGGGCCTCCCGACCTTCAACCGCGGAGTCGCCGACCACCAGTATCTGTTCGTCAACGGCCGGCCGGTGAAGGACCGGCTCCTGATCGGCGCCGTCCGGGCCGCCTATCAGGACCTGCTCGCCCGCGACCGCCACCCGGTCATCGCGCTGTTCATCGACCTTCCGGGCGACGAGGTCGACGTCAACGTCCACCCCGCCAAGACCGAAGTCCGCTTCCGCGACCCGGCGGGGATCAGGGGGCTGATCGTCGGCGGGCTGAGGCACGCGCTCGACGGCGCGGGCTTCCGAAGCGTCCAGCGGGCCGCCGCGGACGTGCCCTGGCAGACCGGAAGCCCCTCCCCTTCAGGGGAGGGGTTGGGGTGGGGGATGTACTCGTCACCCACCCGAGGACTCTTCACCCGCACAGCCCCCACCCCAAACCCCTCCCCTGAAGGGGAGGGGCTTAGCCGATTCCACGACACCCGCGCCGCCTACGACTTCGCACCCCAGGCCCGCGGCGAATCCGCCTTCGCCCCGCCGCCCGAAGCGCACAGCTTTCCACTGGGAGTCGCCCGCGGCCAGGTCGCGGCCACCTACATCGTCGCGGAGGCCGAGGACGGCCTCATCCTCGTCGATCAGCACGCCGCCCACGAGAGGCTGGTGCTCGAGCGGATGCGGCGCGCCATGGCGGATGGAGGAGTGGCCCGCCAGGCCCTCCTCCTGCCCGAGGTCGTCGAGCTGGACGAGCCCGCCTGCGACCGGCTCGAAGCGAGGCTTTCCGAGCTGACCGAAATGGGCCTGGAGCTCGAACGGTTCGGCGCCCGGGCCGTCCTCGTCCGGGCGACCCCGGCCATCCTCGGCAACGGCGACGTCAAGGGCCTCGTCACCGACCTCGCCGACGAGCTCGCAGCCTTCGACGACGCGCTCGCCTTGAGGGAGAAGCTCGACCACGTCGCCGCGACCATGGCCTGTCACGGCTCGGTCCGCGCCGGCCGGATCCTCTCCATCGCCGAGATGAACGCGCTCCTGCGCGAGATGGAGGTCACCCCGCATAGCGGCCAGTGCAACCACGGCCGCCCGACCTGGGTGAAGCTCGCGCACGGCGACATCGAGAAGCTCTTCGGGCGGAAATGATGGGCGGCGGCTACAGCGTGCGACGGCTCGGCCCGGACGATGTCGAGTTGGCGCGCAGGCTCAATGCCATGTTCGGCGGTGCCATATCGGTAATTGGTGCCAGGCACCAATTTTCAAGTGTCTGGAATCATTGGGTTCAGGCTTAGGCTAAGCGTTCCGCAAGCCGGGATTCGATCCGCCGGTGCCATATCAGGCCGGCCGCGGTCAGAAGCGTGAGCGGCCCCAGGGTCCACCACCAGAAGAGCATCGGGTCGCCGGCGAGGCAGGCGGCGTAGAGGGCGATTATCCGGGCGTTGGCGTTGAGAAGGTTCATCAGCTTCAGCGCCGGAGCGGAGCGGTCGCCATAGGCCCCGGCCAGGGCGCGAGGGTCGGGCGCCGAGGCGAGGGCCCGGTCGAATCGGCCGGCGAGGCGGTAGAGCGAGCCCGCGAGCCGGTCGTAGAGGCGCATCGCCGCGTTGGGCGCGGGGGCAGGAGCCTCCTCGGCGGGATCGCCGAGCACCCGGCGGTGGTAGCGGGCGCGCTCGCCCTCATAAAGGTTGGACTGGAAGCCGTGGACGAAGCCGGCGATGGTTCCGGTGATCCAGGCCTCTTGAGTGTCGATCGAAGCTCCGAGAGCGAGATAGAGGATCAGGAAGACGCCGTGGTCGCACAGGCCGTCCATGAATCGTCCCAGCGGGCTCGCGGTGCCGGCGGCGCGGGCGACCATTCCGTCGAGGCCGTCGAAGACCAGCCAGCCGATGGTGAGGAGGAAGCCGAGCGTCGCCAGCGCCGGGTCCCGCCAGCCGAGGTACGAGACGGCCGCCGCGGTGCCCACCGCCAGCCCGGCCACCGAGACCATGTTCGCGGAGACCCGCGCTTTCAGCGCCAAGGGGAGAAGCATCCGTCCGGCGAGATGGACCACCCATTGGTTGGTCGGATCCTCGACCCTGAGGTCGCGCGAGCCGTCGGGGGGCGGCAGCCAGGCGGGGCGGGGACGGGCGCTCATTGCGCCAAGCCGTTAAGCCGAAGGTTCGAGCCGGGTCCAGACTTAATTCCTCCCCTGCATTTGCAGGGGAGGGGGACCGCGCGAAGCGCGGTGGAGGGGCCTTGCTGAGTCTGAAGAACCCCTCCACCG
>DASVUW010000003.1:0-3041 GCA_036386845.1 Allosphingosinicella sp.
ACGAGCACCGGCACGACGTCGAGCCCGCAGGCCGAAAGTCGGGCGCCCTGCGCTGCCCAGACATTGTCGTCCGACACCGCGACGCTCCGCCCGCTGCGGGCGTGGGGCTCCAGAAGCTCCCCCGCCCGGTCGAGCAGGCCGGCTCCGATCGCGACCATATAGCTGCGCTCACCCAGCGCGACCTCCACCCGCCTCATGCCCAATGCTCCGCCAGAGCCTCGACGATCCGCTCGACCGTCCTTTCGTGCGGTCCCTTTTCGCTCCTGACCCGCAGATGCGCCTCGGCGTAGACCGGGTTGCGCGCCTCGGCGAGCGCGCGAAGGAAGGGAAGGGGGTCCTTGCCCGCGAGCAGCGGCCGGTGCCCGCGGCGAGCCACCCGCCGCGACAGAGTCTCGGGCTCGGCCTCGAGCCAGACGGCGATGCAGCGATCGAGGATCAGCGCCCTCGTCTCCGGATCCATGAAGGCGCCGCCGCCGGTCGCGATCACCTTGCGCTCGCCCGCGATCAGCCGCCGGATCACCCGCCGCTCGCCGTCCCGGAAACTCGCTTCCCCGAACCTGTCGAATATCTCCTTTATCTCATGGTCCGCCGCCCGCTCGATCTCCTCGTCCGAATCGACGAAGGGGAGGCTGAGGCGGCGCGCCAGCCGCCGGCCCACGGTCGACTTGCCCACCCCCATCAGCCCGACGAGGACGATCGATCGTTCGGCCGGTCGTTCGGTCGGAAGAAGCGCGTTTCGCATTGCGTCAGGGCTATACAGGGGGGCGGCTCGTGGGGCAAAAGGCCGCCCATGCGTATCCAACCCTTGCAGCGCCGGCGTAAATCCATCCTTCCGAAGCTACTGATGCTCGTCCCGATCCTCTTGCTGGGCTGGCTCGTCTATCTCGGCACCCGCGACACCGAGGTTCCGACCCAGCGGATCGAGCAGGACGTCACCAATGAAGCCCTTGCGGGCTAAGCTCCTCCTTCTGGCCGGCGGCGCGGCTCTGGCCTTCGCCATCCCGGCGATGGGCCAGCGCAACAAGGGCCCGGAATCGCTGCTGCCGCCAGGCTTCGGCGAGCCGCCCCCGCCTGCACCCAAGGCGCCGACGCCCGACGGTCCCGCAACGCCGTCGACATCGCCGTCTTCGGCTTCGCCTCCGGCGCCTTCGCCACCGCGGCCCCGTCCCAGTGCGCCGCTCGAGATCGAGGATGCCGCCGCTGAGGACCTCGAAGCTCTCGCTCAGCAGAATCTGCCGCCCCCGATCGAGATTCCGGAAACCTCGCGCCGCCCTACCAACCCGGTCGGGCCGCTCCGTCCGGGCAATTGGGGGCTCGGCCTCGACGCCTTCGGAAATGCCAACGGCCGCTTCCTGAGCGGCCTCATGGGCCGGCTCAACGCGCCTTTGCCTTCGCGCTGGACGTCGATCCTTCTTCGCCGCGCCTTGCTTTCCGAGGCCTCGGCCCCCTCCCAGGTCAACGAGGTCGACTGGGTCGCCGAGCGCGCCTGGCTCCTGCTTCGGATGGGCGAGGCGGACAGCGCCCGGATGCTCGTCCAGGCGGTCGATGTCGACCAGTTCACCCCGCGCATGTTCAGCGTCGCCGTTCAGGCGGCGCTTGCCACCGCCGATCCGGCCGCGCTCTGCCCCCTGGTCGACCCGGGCCGGAAGGTCTCCGACCAGCCGGTCTGGCCGCTTGCCGACGCGATGTGCGCGTCGCTGGAGGGCGACGCCGCCCGAGCCAGCCAGCTCATAGAGCAGGCGCGGCGCCGGAGCGGCAGCAGCATCGACACGTTGCTTGCTCAAAAAGTGATCGGGGCCGGCACCAATACGCGCGGCGCCGTCACGATCGAATGGGAGGGCGTCGAAGAGCTCAACAGCTGGCGCTTCGGCCTGGCCAGCGCCACCGGTCTCGAAATCCCGGGCGAGCTTCTGAATCGCGCCGGCTCCGCCGTGTGGGCCTGGCAGGCGCGGGCTCCGATGATCCCACTCGAGCAGCGGATCGCGGCGGCCGAGCGGGCGGCGACTCTCGGTGTATTCTCCAACGCCTCCCTGGTCGAGATGCACAGCCTGCTCGCCGACCGAACCGACCCCTCCGAGATCGAGGCCAGCATCGGCGGGCGCCTCCGCAAGGCCTATGTCGGAGGTTCGGTCGAGAACCGCGTCGATGCCATGCGCGACCTTTGGGGCGGCGAAGGCGGCGATCGCTACGGCCGGTTCATCCTAACCGCGGGCGCCGCGGCCCGGATTCCGGCCTCGGCGGAGCGCGGCAACCGGACCGACGACCTCATCGGATCGATGATGTCGGGCGGCTTCGACCGCTTCGCGGGCGGCTGGGGTCCGGTCGCGGACGGCCTCGACGGCGACGACGGCCACCGCGCCTGGTCGATCCTTGCGGTCGGCGCGCCCCGTGCGGTCGTCGATCTCAGCGCCGGCCGGATCGAGGACTTCACGGACAGCGCCGGAAGCCATCGCGGTCGGATGCTGGTGGCCGCGCTCGCCGGACTCGGCCGGCTCGACGACCCGCTTCCCTACGGAGTGAGCCCTGCGCCGCGAAGCCGCTGGGCGAACATCATTTCGGCGGCGGCCCGCGCCAATCAGCCCGGCACCGTCGCACTCCTCGCAGGCGTGGGGATGCAGACTCCGAGCTGGCGCGGCGTGCCGCCCGAGCATCTCTACCATATCGTCCGGGCACTGAAGGCGGTCGGGCTCGAATATGAGGCCCGGATGATTGCGGCCGAGGCGATGACCCGGCTGTGAGCGCTGATCGAGAGGACGGGCAGCTGATCGCCGCCTTCCTCGAGATGCTCGCCGCGGAGGCCGGAGCCGCCCTCAACACGAGGCTCGCCTATGAGCGCGACCTGCGCGGCGCCTCCGAGCTGCTCGGCGGCCGACTTTCCAGCGCCGGTCCGGAAGGCTTGAAGGGACTCTCCGAAGCCTGGCTTCCGCTCAAGCGGACGACGGTGGCGCGCAAGGCCGCCGCGCTCCGCCGCTTCTTCGGCTTCCTCCACGACGAAGGGCTTCGAGGGGACGATCCTTCCGCCGCCCTGCCGCGACCGTCCG
>DASVUW010000004.1:0-5595 GCA_036386845.1 Allosphingosinicella sp.
TGACGAGGGCCGCCAGGACGGGCGGCAACGGTGCCGGGCCGTCTCCTCCCGCGCCCTGCCATGCCTTGAGGACCAGCCACAAGGCCAGCGCCAGATAGCCGGCGCCGAGCAGGACTGCGGCCAGCAGCGACTGCCTGTCCCGAAGCCGCATCCACCGTTCGATGAACCCGCCGCTCCAGCCGAGCCGGTCCCATCCCGAAAGGGCGATGCCGGTCATCCATCGGGCCTTCTGGCGAACCGAAGCGGCCAATGTGCCCGGGAAATATTCGCGGGTGGCGACGAGCCCGCCGTCTTCGCCGGCGACCCGGACGAAGGCGTGGCGCCCGCCCGCCTCGGCGAGCCTGAGGCCGAGTTCGTAATCCTCGGTCAGGCTGTCCGAATCGAACGGAAGGCCGCCCCGATCCGCCGCCAGGCGGCCCAGCGCCCCGCGTTCGAAGGCGCACCCGACGCCGGCCGAGGGGAGGCCGGCGCCGAGCGCGCCGCGCACGACCATTTCCTTGCCGTGCGATTCGGCGAACTCGTCGGCATAATGGCCGCCGAGCCAGCGCGAATGGGGATGGATGAGCGGGAGCACCGGCAGCTGGACGAATTCGAAGCGCTCGATCAGGCCGTCGAATAGCCGAAGCTCGCCCGGATGGACGACATCCTCGGCATCGTGGAGGACGACCGCCTTGGCCGGCCGCCCTTCGCCGGCCTCGTCCGCGAGGAGAGCGGTCCACAGCCGGTTCAGGCAGTCCGCCTTGGTCGTCGGCCCCGGGTCCTCGCCGGTCACGATCCGGATTCGCGGCTCAAAAGCCGCGACCGCGGCCGCGGCGACGATGGTCGCCGGGTCGTTTCGATAGGTGCCGACGTAGATCCGCCAATCGCCGTCGCCCCAGGCGGAGACGGCGCCGCGGAGCATCTCGCCGATCACGGCCGCTTCGTCCCAGGCGGGCACGAAAACGGCGACGCGCCCCGGCCGGTCCGGCGGAGTAAAGTCCGCGAGCGCGGGGACCGGCCTGCCCAGGCGCCGGACCCGATACGCAAGCCAGATAAGGTCCACCGCCAGGTCGCTGAGCCCGAGGACCAGGAATCCGGCCGCCGCGAACAGCGCGGCTTCGCGCATGATGAAATCCATGCCGCTGAACAACGTCCCCGCAATGTCCATGCTTCTGCCCCCTGAGCGGACGCATGGATCATCTATTTTCGCTGAATAGTTATCAAGCCCTTTTCGAAACGCGTGAATTTTAGGCTCGGCTGGTTCGCGCGCTCCTGTTTATACTTGGCTTGGAATTCAGAAATCCGCACTTGTTCTTGAGAGGCAGTGCCGGCGGGTCTCTTGGCGATCCGACAACCGAATCCCGTATACGATAGATTGAATCTCCGGATATAGAGGTCCCCGGGCGCTTCCGATGGCGGAGCGCGGCAACGGTCTGGGGGGACAAAGCGCATGCGCTGGATCATCGCGGCGGCACTGGCATGCCTGTATTTCCTCGCGCCGGCTCCGGCGAAGGCCTGGGGGCAGGGGGGGCATTATACGGTCTGCGAGATCGGCTATCTGAACCTCTCGCCCAAGACCAGAGCCGAGGTCGACAGGCTGGTCGCCCTCGATGGCCGATTCGCGAGCTTCACCGAGACCTGCACCTTCCCGGACAATCCGGTCTCGCGGGCGAGCGAGCATTATTCCAACTATCTTCGAAGCCAGCGGCGGATCGGGCCCGGCTGCCCGGGCGGGCGGCCCTGCGTGCTCGGGGCGATCGACAGCGACCTCGCAATCCTCCGCTCCGCCACCGCCGAGGACTCCGCCAAGGCGACCGCGATCCTCTATATCGGCCACTGGTTCGGCGACCTCCACCAGCCGCTCCACATCTCCTTCGCCGACGACCGCGGCGGAAACAGCGTCAAGGCGCCCGGCCCCTGCTCGGGCACCTACGAAGCCAGCCTCCATTCGGTCTGGGACAGCTGCGTCATCGAACGCCGCATCTTCGGCCCCGGGACCGACCGGCTCGCCCGGGCTCGGGCGGCGGCAAGAATCCTCGCCCAGCCGATCACGACAAGCCAGCGCAGGAGCTGGGTGCGCTCGAAGCCCTGGCAGTGGGCCGGCGAATCCTACAAGATCACCCTCGCCGCCCGAACCGGCTATTGCATCCGCAAGGGCCGCGAATGCTGGTACTCGGCCGATAATCAGTCGTTCGCCGAGGGCGATCCGACCCGCACCCAGCTGGTCGACGAAGCCTATCTCGACCGCGCCCGGCCGATCGTGGAGACCCGCCTGAGGCGCGCCGGAATCCGGCTCGCCGACGCTCTCAACCGAAGCTTCGATCCGGGCTTCGACGGCTGGCGGTCCTGACCTCGCGCGCCTTGCTCGTCGCCGCGGCGGCGACCCTGGGGCTGGGCCCGGCCTCGCTGAGCCCGTGCCTTGCCGGAACGGCGGCAGCGCAGGTTTCTGCCTGCTGCAAGGTCTGCCGGGCTGGAAAGGCCTGCGGAGACAGCTGCATTGCCCGCGACAAGACCTGCCACAAGGGCAAGGGCTGCGCCTGCGATGGATAAGCTCAGGTGGCCCGCGGCCATCGCCCTCGCCCTGGCGCTCGCCGGCTGCGATTCGCGCGCCGCAATCGCGCCGGCCGTGGAGACGGGGACTGGCCACGCGGCCGCGCCGGGCGTCGCGATTGTCGCAAAGGGCGAGCGCTTCGTCTGCACTCCGGAGAAGGTCTGGGACGGCGACGGTCCGATCCACTGCGCGGAAGGACCGAAGCTTCGCCTCGCGGGCATCGCCGCGCGCGAGATGGACGGAAGCTGCAAGCCCGGACATCCCTGCCCCGATTCGACGGCCGGGGCGGCGCGGGACGCCCTCGCCGCTTTGCTCGGGGGGGCGACCGGAAGAACGTCGACGGGGCATCTGCTCGTCGAGGGGCCGGCTCTCCAATGCGTTTCGGAAGGCTCGGCCAACGGGAACCGCACCGCCGCCTGGTGCACATCGCCGGCCGCCGGCGATCTCAGCTGCGCGATGGCGGCGAGCGGGACGGTCGCGAAGTGGCCGCGTTACTGGCGCGGCCGTAGCTGCGCGTAGGAAGCGGCATCCCGGCCTTCGCCGGTATGACGGCTTTGACGCCTTCCCTTGCCGGGCGCCCGGCGGCTAAGGCCCGACGATGGCCGAACCTGTGGCACGCCCGCGATCCGCGCTCCGGCGCTTCCTGAAGAGCGAGGCGGCCGGCGGAGTCCTTCTGATGGCGGCGGCTGCGCTGGCTCTGATCGTCGCCAACTCGCCGCTGGGCCATCTCTATCACGACGTGCTGCACGCTCCGGAGGGGCCGGTCCTGACCCAGAAGCTCGGGCCGATGAGCGTGCATCTGTGGATCAACGACCTGTTGATGGCCGTGTTCTTCCTTCTCGTCGGGCTCGAGATCAAGCGCGAGCTGGTGGACGGGCGGCTCTCGACCTGGGACCAGCGCCGGCTTCCGGTGGTCGCCGCGGCCGTGGGCATGATCGTCCCGGCCCTGGTCTATCTTTGGCTGACGGCAGGGGACCCGGCGCTGACCCGCGGCTGGGCGATCCCCGCGGCGACGGACATCGCCTTCGCGATCGGAGTCCTCGCCTTGCTCGGGAGCCGGGCGCCGACCTCGCTCAAGCTGTTCCTGACCACCGTCGCAATCGCCGACGACATGGGCGCGGTGGCGATCATCGCTCTCGCCTACACCGATTCGCTGAACATGCTCGCGCTGGGTGCCGCCGCGGCGCTGCTGGTGGGAATGTATTTCCTGAACAAGAGCGGCGTCCTGAAGCTGTGGCCTTATCTGATCGCGGCGGCGGCGCTCTGGTATGCGGTGCTGCTGTCGGGAGTCCATGCCACCGTCGCGGGCGTTCTGGCGGCGATGATGATCCCCATCATCCGGACTCCCGGCCAGCCCGATTCGCCGGAATCGCCGCTCCACCGGCTCGAGCACGCGATCGCGCCCTGGGTCGCCTTCCCCGTCGTCCCGATCTTCGGATTCGCCAATGCGGGTGTGGACTTGACGGGTATCGGCCTCGATCAGGTCTTCGCGCCCCTCCCGCTAGGAATCGCGGCCGGGCTGTTCTTCGGCAAGCAGCTCGGCATCTTCGGCGCCGTCTGGCTGTGCGTCAGGCTCGGATTCGCCCGGAAGCTGAGGGGCGCGACCTGGCTTCAGATCTACGCGGTGGCGGCGCTGTGCGGAATCGGCTTCACCATGAGCCTGTTCATCGGAGCGCTCGCCTTCCCGGGCAATGCCGAGCTCATCGAAGAAGCGAAGATCGGGGTCCTGCTCGGCTCGCTCGCCTCGGCGATCACCGGCTATCTCATCCTTCGCCTTGCGAAGCCGGCGCCCGACCATGGCCGGGAAGAGTCGATGCAGGATGATGAAATCACAGTGGACGGCGACGTCGAAAGGCTTGAGGAGCGAAAGGCATGAAGTGGCTGTTCCTGGTGGCGGCGTTCCTGCTCGCCGGCTGCGTCTCGTCCGGTCCGGCGCGCGAGAGCCTCGACATCATCGCCCGCGACTATGTGAAGCTCCAGCTCGCCATCGGCGAGAAGGAGGAAGGCTATATAGACGCTTATTACGGCCCGCCCGAATGGCAAGCCGAGGCGAAGACGAGCGGCGACACTCCCGCGGTCCTCGCCCAGCGCGCCGGAGTCCTGGCCGTCCGATTGAGGAGCCTCGCCGACGGCCGCCTCGACCCGATGGAAAGGCGGCGGCGCGACTTCCTGCTCGCCCAGCTCAAGGCCGCCTCCACGCGGCTGGCGATGATGCAGGGCGTGAAGCTTTCGTTCGCGGACGAAGCGGAGGCCCTGTTCGGGGTTCGGCCCGGGCTGAAGCCGCTGTCGGCCTACGACCCGGTCCTTGCCAGGATCGAGCGGGTAGTTCCCGGCAGCGGACCGCTCGCCGACCGGGTCGACTCCTTCCAGGAGCGGTTCACGGTCCCCAGGGACCGGCTGGACGCCGTGATGCGCGCCGCGATCGCCGAGTGCCGCCGCCGAACGGCCCGGCATATCGCCCTCCCCGCGAAAGAGCGCTTCACGCTGGAGTTCGTCACCGGCAAGAGCTGGGGCGGCTACAATTGGTACAAGGGCGATTCCAACAGCCTCATCCAGATCAACACCGACCTCCCCGTCCGGATCGGCCGGGCGGTCGACCTCGGCTGCCACGAAGGCTATCCCGGCCACCACGTCTACAACATGCTGCTCGAGGAGAAGCTGGCGAAAGCGCGCGGCTGGGTCGAATTCACGCTCTACCCCCTCTATTCGCCGCAAAGCTTCATCGCGGAAGGCAGCGCCAATTACGGAATCGAGCTCGCCTTCCCGGCCGACGAGCAGCTCGAGTTCGAGACCCGTATCCTGTATCCGCTCGCCGGCCTCCCCGCCGCCAGCGCGCCCCAATATCTGGCCCTGCAAGAGGCGACCCGCGACCTCGCGGGCGCCCGCTTCACCATCGCCGCCGACTATCTCGAAGGCCGGATCGACCGGCCGACGGCGATCGCCCTCACCCGGAAGTACCAGCTCGTGTCGCAGCCGCGCGCGGAGCAATCGATCGCTTTCACCGATCAATATCGCTCCTACGTGATCAACTACGGCCTCGGCCAGGATCTCGTCCGCGCCCATGT
>DASVUW010000005.1:0-2275 GCA_036386845.1 Allosphingosinicella sp.
GCTGTCGTCGCCGCGGCCCTTCTCTTCGGTCAGATCCTCTGGGATCTCATTGTGCCGGGCTTCGTCGCTGCCCGGGAGCGGATGGCCTTTGCCGCTCATTCTCAAACCCCCTCGTCCGGATCGATCGGCCGGTCCGCGGCCTCGCCCGCCGAGCGAGGCCCGTGCGGCGGCTCCGAGCCCGCGCCGGCCATCGGGTCCTTGTCGTAATCCTCGTCGGGATTGCCTCCGCCGCCGGCGCCGGAGCCGGAGCCGCTGACCTCGCCGGTCTTCGGGTCGAAGGTGGCGGGGAGTCCCCGCTCGCTCTCGTCGTCGGCCATGTCTTCCGCTCCTTTTCGCGCCTTGAACGTCCTGCCGCTTAATCCCGTTCCGGCACGGACCCTTAACGACCTCCGGGGGTTGAGCCTTTCGAACCCCCAGACCAGGAGAACCCCATGTTCAACGAACATGACGTGACTGTCCTCAACAGCCTCATCGAAACCACGATCGACAGCGTCGACGGCTACCGCCATTCGGCCGGCGAGGCCACCAACGAGCAGTTCGCCGAGATCTTTCGCAAGCGTGCGCAAGAGCGCGAGGAGGTCGTCGGCCTTCTGCGCCGCCGGGTCACCGAGCTCGGCGGCAATTCCGAAGACGACGGCAGCCTGCTCGCCAAGGCGCATCGCCAGTTCCTGTCGCTTCGCGACGCCGTCACCGGAAGCGACGACAAGTCTGTGATCGCCGAGGTCGACCGCGGCGAGAGCTACCTGAACGGCAAGTGGGAAGCCGCGCTCGCCGACGACGGCGTGTCGGCCGAGACCCAGAGCCTGCTTCGCCAATGCTACCAGTCGGTCCGCTCCGGCCACGAGCAGTGGGAGCAGATGAACAAGAGCCTCAGCGCCAGCTGAGACGGACCCAAATTCCTCCCCTGCATTTGCAGGGGAGGGGGACCATGCGAAGCATGGTGGAGGGGCCTTACGGAGTCCGAAGAACCCCTCCACCGCGCTTCGCGCGGTCCCCCTCCCCGAGAAATCTCAGGGAGGATTTAGTAACGCTCGTCCTTCACCGGCGCGAGGAGGTCGAGGCGCTGTTCCACCCGGCTGAGCAGCATCTTCTCCTGTTGCAGGCGCTGGAGCTGCTCGTCGTAGAGTGAGGAGGCGCGCCCCTGGTCCGGAAGGAGAAGGTCGGAAATCGGTTTTTCGGTCATCGCGTCAGAACGCTCCGGCCACGTCGGCCGTTCCTGCCCCCGACAAGTTGAAGGGCCGCCGCACCCCGGTGCGACGACCCTCCGAACATGGTCAGCGGCCGGATGGCTCCAGCCCGGGAGACCTGGAGAAGGCTAGGCCTTCATCTCCCGAACGAGCAAACCCGACCTCTTAGCTGAACCATGAGACATCGGATCACCTCCTTTCGCGTTGTTGTGGCGAGAGGGAGGATGAATCATCGCGAATCGCCGCGCAAGGCTTGTTTTGATCTTTTTCGGCCTTAGTCTTTCCGCTTCGCCCGCGCCCGAGAGCGCCGAGTGAATATCTCACCCTCTGCAATCCTCGACCACCCGCGCCGGCTCCGGCCAGGCGGGCAGGACGAGGGGCTCGACTCCCGCCCCGTCGACCGTGAATCGCCCCCTGCTGAACGCCATCTCGTCCAGAAGCGGATCCGCCGCTGCAAGCGCCCCGCCGGCGGGGAGGACTCGCTCGCCATAGGTGGTCCGAAGCCGAAGCGGCCCGGAGCCTCCGGCGCGCATCGCGACGATCTGGCGTCGGGCGGAGTCGCAGCGAAGGCTGAAATCGGCGTAGCGGGCCTCGTTCGTGGCGGGATCGTAGCTCCAGTCGCCGGGCGAAAGCGGGAGGTCGCGCCAGTCTTGCGCGGCAGTCTCCACCGGCGCCGCCGCAACCGGCGAGGCCTCCGGGCGATGAACCGGAGGCGCGCGCTCCGCCACCGGCGCCGGAGCAGGCTTGGCCGCACAGGCTGACAGGAGTGACGCCCCCGCCAGACAGACCGTAATTGAACTCATCCATTTCATGCATGCGTCCACAGCACGGGCCGCCTGAATATGGGAAGTGCGAACCGACAGACGGTGCATTTTAACCCCTCTCCCGTTCTTACGGGAGAGCAGGGGCCCGCCGCGAGGCGGTGGGAGGTGAGGGTCTGTACCGCAGAGTCAGCAAGACCCTCGCCTCCCAAGCCTTCGGCTTGGGCCCCTCCTCTCCCGCGAAAAGCGGGAGAGGATTTCCGTCAGTAAGGCGGCCGGTCGAGGCCGGCGGGGCTCTTCGTGAAGATCTCGCAGCCGTCCTCGGTG
>DASVUW010000006.1:0-3715 GCA_036386845.1 Allosphingosinicella sp.
CGCCTATCGGCGCAGCGAGCAGTTCGGTGAAACCGGCGCCGGACCGAACCTGCGGGTGCCGTTCATTGAGCAGATCGTCTGGATCGACAAACGCATCCTCTCGATCAAGATGGACCGCCAGCAGGTGCTTTCGACCGATCAGCTCAGGCTCCAGGTCGACGCCTTCGCCCGCTATCGGATCGTCAATCCGACGCAGATGTACGTCTCGGCGCGGACCGAGGAGCGGGTCAGCGACCAGCTCAAGCCGATCCTCGGCTCGGCGATCCGCAACGAGCTCGGCAAGCGGCCCTTCGCCACGCTTCTGAGCCCGGAACGGGGGCAGCTGATGGACAATATCGAGCGCGCTCTCAATCGGGTCGCCCGCCAATATGGCGCCGAGATCGTCGACGTGCGGATCAAGCGGGCGGACCTTCCCGAAGGCACTCCGCTCGATTCGGCCTATGAGCGGATGCGGACCGCCCGCCAGCAGGAGGCCGGAGCGATCCGGGCCCAGGGCTACAAGCAGGCGCAGATCATCAAGGCGGATGCCGATGCCGAAGCCGCCAAGACCTATGCCGAGGCCTATGGCAAGGATCCGGATTTCTACGCCTTCTACCGGGCGATGCAGAGCTACGAGACGACCTTCGCCCCGGGCGAGAACCAGGGGCGCTCGACGGTCATCATGTCCCCCGACAACCAGTATCTCCAGGAGTTCAAGGGTAAGAACCGGTAAAGGCGCCCCCTATTCAAATCCGGTTCAGAAGCATTAAATTACAATTGTAATCGATCAGGACAGCCGGGATCCGCCCGCCCGGGTCGAAGCAGATGAGGAGAATGCAATCGTGCGTTACGTCTATGGCATCTCGGCCGCCATTCTTCTGGGCGGCGCCGCAGCCACGCTGACGGTGGGCCCCGTCGGTGCCCAGACCGCCCAGAACGATCCCGGCACCATCGCGTCGGCCGCTCCGCGCGCCGGAGCCCCGATGAGCTTCGCCGATCTCGCCGCCCGGCTCCAGCCGGCGGTGGTCAACATCTCGACGAAACAGTCGATCCAGGTCAACCGGAGCCGCCAGGTGCCGCCGGGCTTCGAGGATTTCTTCCGCCAGTTCGGAGTGCCCGTCCCGGACGGCGGCGGTGGCGACGCCCCGATCACGCAGCGCGGCGGCTCGCTCGGCTCCGGCTTCCTCATCTCGGCCGACGGCTACGTGGTCACCAACAACCACGTCGTCTCCCCGGCCCGGACCGGAGCCACGGTCGAGCAGATCACCGTGACCCTGTCGGATCGCCGCGAATATGAGGCGACCCTGGTCGGCCGCGACGCCGCCTCCGATCTCGCCCTGCTCAAGATCAAGGGCAACAACCTGCCCTTCGTCCGCTTCGGCGATTCCAAGCAGGTGCGGGTCGGCGACTGGGTGGTCGCGATCGGCAATCCGTTCAGCCTCGGCGGAACCGTCACCGCGGGGATCGTCTCGGCCCTCCACCGCAATATCGGCGCCGGTACCTACGACCGCTACATCCAGACCGACGCCAGCATCAACATGGGCAATTCGGGCGGCCCGATGTTCGACCTGAACGGCAACGTCATCGGGATCAACACGGCGCTCATCTCGCCGACCGGCGGCAATGTCGGGATCGGCTTCGCGATCCCCGCCGAGCAGGCCTTCCCGATCATCGACTCGCTCCGCAAGGGCCAGCGGCCGCAGCGCGGCTATATCGGCGTAAGCCTCCAGGCCCTGGACGAGGACATCGCGGCCTCGCTCGGCATCCCCAAGAACCAGGGCGAGCTGATCCGCAGCGTCACCGCCGGCGGCCCCGCCGCTCGCGCCGGGATCCGGCAGGGCGACGTCGTCGTCAGCGTCGGCGGCCGGCCGGTAACTCCCGACGAATCCCTGGCCTACCTGGTTTCGCGCCAGCCGATCGGCTCGCGGGTTCCGATCGAGGTCGTCCGGGACGGGCGCCGCCAGACGGTGAACGTCGCCGTCGGAGAGCGTCCGACCGAGGAGGAGCTGGCTCGGCTGAACGGGATCGAGGAAGAGACTCCGGTCCGGGAGCCGGCCGAAGCCCAGCAGTCGACCGGACAACGGTCGACTCGCGAAAGCCTCGGGGTCACGGTTCAGACCCTGACTCCGGAAATCGCCCGCTCGCTCCGGCTCAACGACATCAACGCCAGGGGAGTGGTCATCGCCTCGGTCAATCCGGGCAGCGACGCCGCCGCCAAGGGCATCCAGCCGGGCGACATCATCCTGTCGATCAACCAGCGCGCGACCCGCACGCCCGAAGAGGCCGCGGCCGCCGTCGCCGCGGCGCGCTCAGCCGGCCGCAACAGCGTTCTGCTGCTGGTACGCCGGGCCAATACGCCGCCGGCTTATTACGGGATTGCCCTCTCGGGGCGGTAAAAATCCTCCCCATCGCAGATGGGGAGGGGGACCACCCGAAGGGTGGTGGAGGGGTAAGTAGCGCGGACCTTATCGTTCGAGCGTGAACCCGCGGCTTCCTGCGTCAAGTACCCCTCCACCAGGCGTCGCCTGGTCCCCCTCCCCAGGCTCTGCCTGGGGAGGATTTTGTCGCCGCTCCACATCGGGTAGGGCGGTGGCCGCAGTCAGGGAGCCCAAGCGTGGACGACGAAACCTCGATCTTCATCGGCCTCGGCGGCGGCAAGCCGCAGCGGCTCATGCTCAGGCGGGCCAATCGCCACGGCCTGATCGCCGGGGCCACCGGCACCGGCAAGACCATTACCCTGCAAGGCATGGTCGAGGGCTTCTCCCGCGCCGGAGTCCCGGTCTTCGTCGCGGACGTGAAAGGGGACCTAGGCGGCATCGCCATGGCGGGCTCGCCGATGGGCAAGCTCCACGACGCGTTCGCCGCACGGGCGGCGGAGATCGGCGATTCCTCCTGGGCCTATGGCGACAATCCGGTCCAGTTCTGGGACCTGCTTGGCCAGCAGGGCCATCCGATCCGGACCACCGTCTCCGAAATGGGCCCGCTCATGCTCGCCCGGCTGATGGACCTGAACGAAGTTCAGGAAGGGGTCCTCACGATCGTCTTCCACGTCGCCGACAAGGACGGGCTGCTGCTGCTTGACCTGGACGACCTCCAGGCCATGCTCGCCGACTGCGCCAATCGCGCCGATGAGCTGACAGTGACCTACGGCAACGTCTCCAAGCCCAGCGTAGGGACAATCCAGCGCTCGCTCCTTCAGCTCCGCAGCCAAGGCGGCGACCGCTTCTTTGGCGAGCCCGCGCTCGACATCGACGATCTCATCGCCCTCGACGACCGCGGCCGGGGAATCGTCAACATCCTCGCCGCCGACCGGCTGATGGCTTCGCCCAAGCTCTATTCGACCTTCCTCCTCTGGCTCCTCTCGGAGCTGTTCGAGCAGCTTCCCGAGGTCGGCGACCCGGACAAGCCCAAGCTCGTCTTCTTCTTCGACGAGGCGCATTTGCTCTTCAGCAGCGCACCGGCGGCGCTCCTCGAGAAGATCGAGCAGGTCGTCCGGCTGATCCGCTCCAAGGGCGTCGGAGTCTATTTCATCACCCAGAACCCCATCGACATCCCCGACGCCGTCGCCGGCCAGCTCGGCAACCGCATCCAGCATGCGCTCCGGGCCTTCACGCCGCGCGACGAGAAAGCGGTTCGATCGGCCGCGGAGACCTTCCGCGCCAATCCGGGAGTCGACGTCGCCACGGCCATCACCGAGCTCAAGGTGGGCGAGGCCCTCGTCTCGCTGCTTCAGCCC
>DASVUW010000007.1:0-3379 GCA_036386845.1 Allosphingosinicella sp.
GCCGGAGTGACTTAATCCTCCCCATGCGAAGCATGGGGAGGGGGACCGCCCGAAGGGTGGTGGAGGGGTAGAAGGCCCGGACCTGGGAGGTTCGAGCGAGTTCCTCCTTATTCAGCGCCAGCTACCCCGCCACCATGCTTCGCATGGTCCCCCTCCCCATCTCACGATGGGGAGGATTTCCTCCGCCGAAGCATCCCGCCCGAGCCCGCTCCGCCGGACTTGAGCACGTTCTTCCTGAACAGCTTCGCGCCCAGCGCCACCGTCAGCCACACCCACAAGGCCTGCCAGGCCAGCGCCGGCAGATGCGGCCAGATCTCTGCCGTCTGGGCGGCCCTCGCGACCATGGTGAGGGGCGAGCTGAACGGGAAGATCGCCGCGCCGAGGCCGAGCGGGCTATTGAAGGCGCCGACGGCGAAGGAGGCGAGAAGGAAGATCAGCATCTGCCCGACCGTGACGGGCATCGACAGGGTCTGGACTTCGCGCACCGAATTGGCCTGGCTTCCGATGCCGAGGAAGAGCGCTCCGAGAAGCAGGTAGTTGGCGCTGTAGTAGAGCAGGACGAGCAAGATGAAGATCGGCCAGCCGACCGCCGGCTCGGGCAGGTTCCCGGCCTGGCTCGGCAGGAAGGCGAGGCCCGCGAGCGCTCCGCTCACCCAGACTCCGATGCCCACCAGCGAGACGGCCAGCATCGCGCCGAGCTTGCCGACGAAGATGGAGTCGATCGGGAGCGCGGCGGCGAGGACCTCGATGATCTTGTTCGATTTCTCCTCGAGCAGGTTGGAGAGCAGCATTCCGGCGAGAAGTACGGTGAGCATGAAGAGGAGGAGCTGGCCGGCCCTCGCGGTGATCGCCCGGGTCGCAGCCAGCGCCCCTTCCGAACGGTCCGTTTCCACCACCGCGACGGCGACCGGAGGCCCTGCGCCCCCGGCGGCCGTGAGCGCTCGCTGCTGGCGGGCCTGATCGACGATCAGCGACATCTGTCTCTGGACCACGCCCTGGTTGCTGATCGCGCCGGTCAGGGTCGGCCCGTCCAGGCCGCCGGTGAGAACGGCGAGGATCCGCTTGCCGGGGTTGCGAAGAAGGGTCTGGACCTGGCGTTGCGGATCGCCGGCCGGCTCTTCGCGCACCAAGGTCGGCAAGGGACGGGAGCCGAAGCCCGGATTGAGCCGCTCGCGGGCCGCGGCAAGGGCCGCGAAATCGGCTTTCGCAGCGACCACGGCCACGGTCGCATGGACGTCCTGCCGGGCCATTCGCCCGCTCATGCTCCCGAACAGGAAGGACAAGGCGATGATGAGCAACGGCCCCATCAGGAAGAAGAGGAAAGTGCGCGACCAGACGGTGGCCACGAAGTCGCGCCGGGCGATGACGAAGGCGGAGTGGAAGAAGCCCATCATCGCGGATCCCCTTCGGCGGCGCTCGTCGCAAGATCGCGCGCGGCCTGCTCGCCCGCGATCGCGACGAACGCGTCGTGAAGGCCCGGCCGCTCGATCGACAGGTCCTCGATTCCGGCGCCGGCGTCGATCAGGGCCTTGAGCAGAGGCTCGATTCCGACCGGCGGAAGCTCGAACGACCAGAGGCCGTCCTCATGATGGGCGCCCTCCGGAAGAGCCGCCCGCCAGGGGCCTTCGGCGATCCGGGTACGGAGCCTTACCTGCGGCCGGAGCCGGTCGCGCGCTTCGGCGACGCTTCCTTCGAAGCGCACCTTTCCTCCCGCGATGATGGCGATCCGCTCGCAAAGGCGCTCGGCATGGGCGATGACGTGGGTCGAGAAGATGATCGTCGCTCCGCCGGCGGCCTCGTCGCGGATGAGATGCTCCAGCCGGCCCTGGTTGAGCGCGTCCAGGCCCGAGAAGGGCTCGTCGAGGACGATCAGCTTCGGCCGGTGGACGATGGTGCCGAACAACTGCACCGTCTGGGCCATACCCTTCGAGAGGCTCCGGATCGGCTTGTCGACATAGTCAGCAAGGCCGTTGGCCTCGAGCAGCTCCTCCGCGCGCTTCCGGCCGACGCCGAGGGGGAGGCCGCGCAGCGCGCCCATGAAGGCGACCGACTCGCGCGCCGTCATCGCCGGATACAGGCCCCGCTCCTCGGGCAGGTAGCCGACCTGGCCCGCCACTTCGAGCGGCCGGCTATGGCCGAGAAGCGAGCGCTCGCCGCGGTCCGGATCGATGATCCCGAGCAGCATCCGCAACGTCGTCGTCTTGCCCGCGCCGTTGGGCCCGAGGATCCCGTAGATGCTCCCTTCCGGAACGGCGAGGTCGATCCCGTCGACGGCGGTCTTGCCGTCGAAGGCCTTGAACAGCCGTTTCGCTTCGATAGCTAAGCCACTCGCCACGCGTGCCCCCTTTGAGCGACTGTGGTAGCGAGCGAGGATGAGCGAAGGCAAGCCGAAGCTGAGCGACGGGGCGACAAGCCGCGAGGCCCCGTCCCTTATAAGGGACGCGCCTTATAAGGCAGGTGGTTTTCGGATGACGGACCAGCCGTCCGCGGCCCTGGCCGGCGGACTGCGGGCGGGGCTGGATGAGAAAGCGCGGGAGCTGGGCTTCTGTGCGGTCGGCTTCGCTCGAGCGGACTCGGCGCCGAGGAGCGGCGAGCGGCTCCGCCAGTGGCTGGCCGACGGGGCGCATGGCGACATGATCTGGATGGAGGAGACGGCCGAGCGCCGGGCGTCCCCGGCCGGGCTCTGGCCGGAGGTGCGGTCCATCGTCTCGCTCGGCATGAGCTACGCGCCGGCCGGCGATCCCCTGGCTCTGGCGGAGCGGCCGGAGGTGGGGCGGATCTCCGTCTACGCGCAGGGCGCCGACTATCACGACCTCGTCAAGAAGGCCCTGAAGGCGCTCGCCCGGTGGCTGGTCGAGGAAGCCGGGTGCGAATTGAAGGTATTCGTCGACACCGCTCCCGTGATGGAGAAGCCGCTTGCCGAGGCGGCGGGCCTGGGCTGGCAGGGCAAGCATACCAACCTCGTCAGCCGGAGCGACGGCAACTGGCTGTTCCTAGGAGCGATCTACACGACTCTGGAGCTGGAGGAGAGTCCGGCGCCTCACGCGGCCCATTGCGGAAGCTGCAGCGCCTGTCTCGATGCTTGTCCGACGAACGCCTTTCCGGCGCCTTTCCGGCTCGATGCGCGGCGCTGCATCTCCTACCTGACCATTGAGCATAAGGGCCCGATCCCGGAGGAATTCCGAGCGGCGATCGGCAACCGGATCTACGGCTGCGACGACTGCCTTGCGGTCTGCCCCTGGAACCGGTTCGCCGACTCGGCGCGGGCGAACAAGGCCTTCCTGCCACGCGCCGAGCTGGCGGCGCCGAGGCTGGCGGATTTGCTGGCGCTCGACGATTCGGCGTTCCGCAAGGTGTTCGCAGGGTCCCCGATCAAGCG
>DASVUW010000008.1:0-6804 GCA_036386845.1 Allosphingosinicella sp.
GTTCCACATAAGGAGGCCGTTATGGCGACGAAGACCCAATCCAGCCAAAGCAGCAAGTCGCGCTCCGGCAGCAACGGCGGCTCGACGACGCGCGACAGCGAAGGCCGGTTCACGAGCGAGCGCAGCGCCTTCTCGTGGGGCGGCGGCAATGCGGGAATCCTCGCCGGTGCAGCAATCGCCGGAGCCGCGGTCGGGATCGCCGCCAATTTCGGCCGCAAGTTCCTGATGCAGATGCCGGCGGCCGCCGCAGGCGACTGGTTCGACGCGCTCAAGGCCGAACATGCCGCCACCCTTGCCATCTTCGACAAGATCGAGGCGACCAACGACAGCCAGACGACCCTTCGCACGACCTTGCTGATGAAGCTCAAATATGCCCTCACCAAGCATGCGCACGAGGAAGAGGCGATCATCTACCCCGCGCTCAGGCAGGCCAATTCCGCCCATGATGCGGACGCTCTCAACGCCGAGCACGGCTATGTGAAAACCTATCTCTACGAGCTCGAGAATCTGGCGAAGGACAGCCCCGAGTGGCTCGCCCGGGTCCGCGATTTCCGCGCCATGCTCGAAGAGCATATCCGGATGGAGGAAGACGAGGTGTACCCCGCCTTCAAGCAGGTCATGAGCGAGGAGCAGAACGCCAGGCTCACCGCCAGGATGAACAAGGAAGGCTTCAGGTTGGCCTAAAATTGCCTCCCCATGCGAAGCATGGGGAGGGGGACCAAGCGAAGCCTGGTGGAGGGGTAATTGGCGCAGGCCTGCGCGAGCTACCCCTCCACCACCCTCCGGGTGGTCCCCCTCCCCGCCGCTGCGCGGCAGGGAGGACGAGAACGCAGGGCCGGCGGGAGTCCCCTCCCCGCCGGCCCATTTCTTACGCCAGCTGCCCGTGGCAATGCTTGAACTTGAGACCCGAGCCGCAGGGACAGGGCGCGTTGCGGCTGACCTGCGGCATGTCGGCTTCGGCGATCTCGAAGGTCCCCGACGGCATGTCCGGCCGGGCCGCCTGGAGCGGCGGCAGCCTGGAGAGGATGGCTCCGGTGCCCGCGTCGATGTCGGCCGTGTCGTCCTCGCCCGTGAGCGGGTCGATATGGTGGGTGATGAAGTCCGGCAGCCCCTGCATTTCCGGGAAATCATATTCGGGCTGCGGCATCGTGAAGACAGCCCTTCCGAAGGTGCTTGTGACGTCCTCGCGGATCGCCGCGAGCATCCGCTCGAACAGCTGGAAGGCCTCGTGCTTATATTCGTCGATGGGCTTGCGCTGGGCGTAGGCGCGTAGGTGGATGACCTGCCTGAGCGCGTCGAGCATCGCCAGATGCTCCTTCCAGTGATGATCCAGCGACTGGAGGAGGATGCTCTTCTCGAGCTGGATATAGGTCTCCTCCGGGACCGCCTTCGCCTTCTCTTCGACCTGGTCGTCGGCCAGCTTCTGGATCCGCTCGAGAAGCATCTCGGGATCGACGGCTTCCTCCTGGAGCCAGTCGTCGATCGGCGGATTCATGTTGAACACCGCCTCCACCCGCTCCTTGAGCAGTGGAATGTCCCACTGCTCCGGATAGGTGTTGGGCGGGCAGGCTTCGCCGACGATGGTGTTGACGGTTTCGGCCCGCATGTCGGTGACGACGTCGCCGACCGTCGCCGCGTCCATGATATCCGAGCGCTGCTCGTAGATAACCTTGCGCTGGTCGTTCATGACGTCGTCATATTCGACGACCTGCTTGCGGATGTCGTAGTTGCGCGCCTCGACCTTCTTCTGGGCGGTCTCGATCGCCTTGGAGATCCAGGGGCTGACGATCGCCTCGCCGTCCTCCAGATTCTTGTTCATGAGGCGCGCGAACATGGTCTGCGGCCCGAAGATCCGGAGCAGGTCGTCGTCGAGGCTGAGGTAGAAGCGAGACAGGCCGGGATCGCCCTGGCGGCCCGAACGGCCGCGAAGCTGGTTGTCGATGCGGCGGCTCTCGTGGCGCTCGGTGCCGAGGACGAACAGGCCGCCGGCGGCGATCACGCGCGCCTTCTCCTCCTCGACCTCCTGCTTGATCCGCTCGATCGCCCTCTCCTTTTCGGGGCCGTCCTCCATCTCGGCGAGTTCGTCGCCGACCCGGAACTCGACATTGCCGCCGAGCTGGATGTCGGTTCCGCGGCCCGCCATGTTGGTGGCGATGGTGACGACTCCGAAGCGCCCCGCCTGGGCGACGATATGGGCCTCCTGCTCGTGGAAGCGGGCGTTCAGCACCTCGTGCTTCACCCCTTCCTTCTGGAGAAATTCGCCGAGCAGCTCCGACTTCTCGATCGAGACGGTTCCGACGAGGACCGGCTGGCCGGTCAGCTGCTTCTCCTTGATCGACCTGGCGATGGCGGCGAACTTGTCGTTCTGGTTCTTGTAGAATTCGTCGTCCTCGTCGACCCGCCTGACCGGCAGGTTGGTCGGGATGGTGACGACGTTCAGCTTGTAGATGTCCCAGAATTCAGCCGCCTCGGTGGCCGCGGTGCCGGTCATCCCGCCGATCTTGGGATAGAGGCGGAAATAATTCTGAAAGGTGATCGAGGCCATGGTCTGGTTCTCGGGCTCGATGTCGACGCCCTCCTTGGCCTCGACCGCCTGGTGGAGCCCGTCCGACCAGCGCCGGCCCTCCATCATCCGGCCGGTGAACTCGTCGATGATGACGACCTTCCCGTCCTTCACGATGTAGTCGATGTCGCGCTTGAACATCACGTTGGCGCGAAGCGACTGGTTCAAGTGGTGGACGACCAGAGTGTTCTCGAAATCGTAGAGGTTGGAGCCGTGGAGGAGCCCGGCCTCCTCGAGCAGGCGCTCCATCTTCTCGGTGCCGTCCTCGGTGAGGACGACCGAGCGCTGCTTCTCGTCCAGCTCGTAATCGGCGGGATCGAGGCCCTTAACGATCGCGTCGACGCTCATGTAGAGCTCGGACTTGTCGTCGGTCGGCCCCGAGATGATGAGCGGGGTCCGGGCCTCGTCGATCAGGATCGAATCGACCTCGTCGACGATCGCGAAGTTGAAGGGCCGTTGGACCAGGGCCTCGCGCTCATACTTCATATTGTCGCGCAGATAGTCGAAGCCGAACTCGTTGTTGGTGCCGTAGGTGATGTCGGAAGCGTAGGCCTGGCGCCGCTGATAGTCGGTGAGGTTGGGGACGATGACCCCGACCGTCATTCCGAGGAAGCGGTAGATCTGGCCCATCCAGTCGGCGTCGCGGCGGGCGAGATAGTCGTTCACCGTGACGACGTGAACGCCCTTCCCCTCAAGCGCGTTCAGGTAGACGGCGAGGGTCGCCACCAGGGTCTTGCCCTCGCCGGTCCGCATCTCCGCAATCTCGCCCTTGTGGAGGACGATCCCGCCGATCATCTGAACGTCGTAATGACGCTGGCCGAGCGTGCGCCTCGCCGCTTCGCGAACCGTGGCGAAGGCTTCGGGAAGGAGCGAGTCGAGCGCCTCCCCTTCGGCGAGCCGGCGGCGGAAGAGGATCGTCTGGTTGGCCAGCTCATCGTCCGAGAGCGCAGCGATGGTGGGCTCGAACCCGTTGATCTTGTCGACGATCTTACCGAGCGAGCGGACGTATCGGTCGTTGGACGATCCGAAAATGGCTTTGGCGACTCCGCCGAACATATCGAAATCCTGTCGTGTCTGAGTAAGGTCTGTGCGCCGTGGCGCTGGGCGCCCCCCTGGGCGCGCCTGTCGAGATCGGCCCGCGTCGATGCGGGTCCGCCGCGCCGCTATTCCAGCCGGCGCTCGTCGACGGGGGCGGCCTGGGGCAGAGCCGGCGCAGCCGCTGGGAAAGCGGGCGCCGGCACGGCGGCATGGGTAGAAGCGGCGGGAACGAGCGGAGTCGCGATCCGGGCCGAGGAGTCCGCCGTCTGCGCAGCGAAATCGGCGGCCGCGCCGGCGGCGACGGCGCTGCGCTCGACCTGGCGCAGCTCGACAGTCCGGTCGCCCGAGATGAGGCCGGTCAGGCCGGCGAGCATCGCCGAGAGGAAGAGCAGAAGTTCCAAGCGCAAATCCAGATCGGACGCTCGCCTTCGAGCGCCTGGCTTCGGGACATAGTGACTGAGGCCGCCGCCGTCCATGGGTCGAGCCCAAGGATTGACGCCGGCGCCGCGCGCCGCCTAGCGGCGGAGCCATGACCGACAGTATCGAGGGAGGCTGCGCCTGCGGCGCGGTCCGTTACCGGCTGATGAGCGAGCCGTTCGACTGCGGGTGGTGCCACTGCCGCACCTGTCAGCAGGTCTCCGGCGCCCCGGCGATGGTCTTCGCCAGCGTGCCGGCCGGAGACCTCGTCTGGACGCAGGGCGCCGACAAGGTGAAGAGGTTCGAATCCTCGAGCTTCGGGCACCGAAGCTATTGCGGCGAATGCGGGACGCCCTTCCTGATGGAGGTCGACCACCAACCCGAGACGGTCGATTTCACCGTCTCGACGCTCGACGAGCCCGGGCAGGCGAGTCCCGGCTTCCACATCTTCTGGAGCAGCCGGGTGCCCTGGTTCGAGCCGAAGGACCAGCTCCCGAGGCACGACAGGTTCCGGCCCGACACGCGCGGACTGGAGGGGACGGAGCCTCCGAAGTAAAATCCTCCCCGACATTTGCCGGGGAGGGGGACCAGGCGAAGCCTGGTGGAGGGGGTTCTTTCTGATTCCGAAGAACCCCTCCACCGCGCTTCGCGCGGTCCCCCTCCCCCGGAAATCCGGGGGAGGAATTTAGATACCGCTCAAGCGACTCCGTCGGCGCCCTTCCCGTTCTGCGCCTGGTAGTCGATGCCGTTCAGCACCTGCTCCAGCCAGCCCTGCAGCTGGGTCTTCGGAGCCGCGCCGACCTTGGTCGCGGCGATCTGGCCGCCGTTGAACAGGATCATGGTCGGGATTCCGCGAACGCCGTATTTGGCGGGAGCGCTAGGATTGTCGTCGATGTTGAGCTTCACGACGGTGACCCGATCGGCCATCTCCTGGCTGATCTCCTCGAGCGCCGGGGCGATCATCCGGCAGGGGCCGCACCATTCCGCCCAGAAATCGACGAGGACCGGCTTGCCCGAGCCCAGGACCTCGTCCTGGAAGGTGACGTCGGTGACGGACTTGGTGGCCATGGGAATCTCCTGAAGGGGTCGGATGCCATTTAGGAAGCCGCGGGCGCGGGCTCAAGCACCGGCCGGTAGCGATCGAGAAGGTCCCGCGGCAGGTCGAACAGGATGGGCGCGGCCGTGTAGAGCAGCTTCGCGGCGATCGCACGGCCCGGGAAGATGACCTTCAGCGCCTCGACATAGGCCGACATCTGGCGGAGGTGCGGGACCGGGATGTCGTCGAGAGCCTCCGGAGCCCGGCGGCCCGTCTTGAAGTCGGCAACGAGTATCCGGTCGGGGCCCACGAGCAGCCGGTCGACGGAGCCCGAGACGACCACCCCGCCGGCGACCACGGCCGCGATCGGGGCCTCGGCGAGGGCGCCGGGCGCGAACAGTTCGGCATGGGCCGGGTCGGAAATGAGCCGGCAGGCGTCCTCGACGAGGGCGCGGCGAAGCTCCGGATCCTCGATCCCTGCGGATCGCTCGAGCCAGCGCTCCGCGCGAGCGGCCCTTTCGTCCTTCGGGACTTCGGGCAGCCGCTCGAACAAGGCGTGGAGAAGCCGACCTCGCTGGGCCGCCGCCCGCATCGCCGGCGACGGCGGCGGATCGGCGACATCGTCCTCCCCCAGCGCCGACGGCGCCAGCGGCCGCGGCGGGCGAGCCTCGGCGGGCGCGGGGCGGCGGATCCATTCCGGGAGAGGTCCTTCGGCTGCGGACCGCCGGGGGGCGGCCCTGGTGAAATATTCCGGATCGCCGAAGCGGCGGGCGCGGCCCCAGTGGGGGTCGTCCTGCCACTCGGCGCCGAGGCCGAGCAGGGCCGAGTCGAGCGCGGTCCACCAGCTCGACTGCGGCGGACCCTTGCGGTCGGCGGGACCGAGGGCTCCGCCGATGTAGAGCCGCTCCTCAGCGCGGGTGAGGGCGACGTAGAGGAGGCGCCAATGCTCCTCGCGCTCGCGGCGATCGGCGGCGGCGAGCTGCGAGGCGATCGGCTCGGCGAGCTCGTCCTTGCGGGGGCGGAAGATGGGGATGGAGGGGCCGTCCGGGGGGAGCGAGACGCTGGCGAAGGCGGCGCCGAATCCACCCCCCCGGCGGTCCGGGTCGGCACAGGCGTCGGCGAGGATAACTATCGGAGATTGCAGGCCTTTCGAGCCGTGGACGGTCATCACCCGGACCGCGTCGAGGGGGGCGGAGGGATCGCGGACGATCTCCACCTCGCCGCGGGCGAACCAGTCGAGGAAACGCTGCAGCGAGGGAGCGGAATTCGACTCGAAGTCGAGGGCCGAGGAGAGCAGTTCCTCGATCGGGTCGCGAGCCTCGTTTCCGAGCCTTTCCAATAGCTTGTGGCGGCCTCTTAAGGGTCCGCTCAAGATCGTCTCGAAGAAGGCGTGGGGCGTCGCATAGTCCGCCATGGCGAGCAGCTCGCGAAGGCCCTCGAGGGTGGTTTCCAGAAGTGGAGGATTCGCCTCGAATCGCAACTTTTCGCCACGGATGTTGATCCAGAGCGAACCTTCGCGACGGAACGACGCTTCGAACAGCTCATCCTGGGTCCAGCCGAAAAGCGGCGAGACCAGCAAGCCGCCGAGATTGAGATCGTCGAGCGGCTGGACCGCGAATCGGGCCGCGGCGAGCAGGTCCCGCACGGCGAGCGGCGCGGACAGCGCGAGCCGGTCGATCCCCGCCACCGGAACCCCCTCGGCATGGAGCCTGGCGACGAGCAGCGAGGCGAGGTCCCCGCGGCGGCGGAC
>DASVUW010000009.1:0-2408 GCA_036386845.1 Allosphingosinicella sp.
ATGTTTCACATGGTCCCCCTCCCCATCTGACGATGGGGAGGATAAGCACCCCCCATGCGCATCGCCTTCATGGGGACCCCCGAATTCGCCGTTCCGACTCTCGACGCCCTGGTCGCCGCCGGGCACGAGGTCGCCGCCGTCTACTCGCAGCCGCCGCGCCCTGCCGGCCGCGGCAAGGCGCTTCGCCCCTCCCCGGTCCAGAAGCGCGCCGAGGCGCTCGGCATCGAGGTCCGCACTCCCCTTTCGCTCAAGGAGCCCGCCGCGCAGGCGGCTTTCGCGGCGCTCGACCTCGACGTCGCAGTCGTCGCCGCCTACGGGCTGATCCTTCCCCGGCCGATCCTCGAGGCGCCGCGCCGAGGCTGCGTCAACGTCCATGCCTCGATGCTCCCCCGGTGGCGAGGCGCGGCGCCGATCCAGCGCGCCATCCTCGCCGGCGACTCGACGACCGGGGTGACGATCATGAAGATGGAGGAAGGGCTCGATACCGGGCCGATGATGGCGGTCATGGGGACCCCGATCGGCCGAAAGACGGCGGGCGAGCTGACCGGGGAGCTCGCCCGGCTCGGCGCCGAATGGATGATCGAGGTGCTCGACCGGTGGGAGCGGATCGCGCCGCGGCCGCAGGCGCAGGAGCGCGCCACCTACGCCCCCAAGGTTCGAAAGGAGGAGACGAAGCTCGACTTCAGCCGGCTCGCGATCGAGCTGGAGCGCCAGGTCCGGGCGTTCAATCCGGCGCCCGGCGCGTGGTTCGAAGCCGGCGGCGAGCGGATCAAGCTGCTCGCGGCCGAGCCGGTCGTCGCCGCGGGCGAGGCCGGCGAAGTGCTGCCCGGCCCCGGGCTTGTCGTCGCCTGCGGTGAACAGGCGCTCGAGGCGCTTCTCGTCCAGCGTTCGGGCCGGGCGCCGATGTCGGCGCAGGAGCTGCTTCGCGGGTTTCCCATTTCTCCCGGCACGAGGCTCGGGTGACCCGCTTCCGGCTCATCGTCGAATATGACGGCGGGCCGTTCATGGGCTGGCAGCGCCAGGCCCACGGCCCCTCCGTCCAGCAGTCGATCGAGGAGGCCGCGGAGGCGATCACCGGCGAGCGGGCGACGCTCCACGCGGCGGGGCGGACGGACGCCGGAGTTCACGCTTTCGCGATGGCCGCTCATGTCGATATCGAGCGCCCGATCGCTCCGTTCCGGCTCGCCGAGGGGCTGAACGCGAGGCTTCGGCCGCTTGCGGTCGCAATCCTCGATGCGCGGGCCGTCGCCGACGACTGGCACGCCCGCTTCAGCTGCGTCGGGAGGCGCTATCTCTACCGGATCGTCAACCGGCGCTCGCCGCTGGCGCTCGAGGCGGGCCGCGCCTGGCAGGTGGCGGTGCCGCTGGATGCCGAGGCCATGAACGAGGCTGCGCAGAGCCTCGTCGGGCTCCACGATTTCACCACCTTCCGCTCGGCCCACTGCCAGTCGGAAAGCCCGGTCAAGACCCTCGACCGGCTCGAGGTCCGGCGCGAAGGCGACGTCCTCCTGATCGAGGCGGCGGCGCGCTCGTTCCTCCACCACCAGGTGAGGTCGATGGTCGGGTGTTTGCAGCTGGTCGGTCGGGGGAAGTGGAGCGCAGGGGATTTGAAGGGGGCGCTGGAAGCGAAGGACAGGGCCGCGCTCGGGCTGAATGCGCCGCCCCACGGGCTGTATTTCGTCGAGGCGGTTTACCCCACTTAATTCCTCCCCAGGTTTTCCTGGGGAGGGGGACCGCGCGAAGCGCGGTGGAGGGGTTCTTCGGACTCGGTAAGGCCCCTCCACCATGCTTCGCATGGTCCCCCTCCCCTGCAAATGGAGGGGAGGATTTTCGGGCTACCCCGCCTTCCTCACCCCTGCCCCGAACCCGAACAGCCGCTGGAGCGACTTTTCGAGCATCAGCAACTGCCAAAGCAGGCGGCCATGCTCTGCACGGCCGGAGCGGTGGGCGGCGGCGAGGCGGGCGATGGCGGGGCTGTCGAACCAGCCGAGCTCGGCCAGAGCCGGGCTGTGCGCGATCGCCGCGGCCTCGGCGGCGAGCGGGCCCCGGAACCAGGCGCTGACCGGAGTGACGAAGCCCATCTTGGTCCGGTGGAGCAGTTCGTCTGGAAGATAGCGGCCGAGCGCCTTCTTCATCAGCCATTTGCCGGATCCGCCTCGAAGCCGCATCCCGGCCGGGACCCTTGCCGCGAATTCGACCAGGCGGTGGTCGAGCAACGGCTCGCGCGCCTCGAGGCTGACGGCCATGCTGGTCCGATCGACCTTGGTCAGGATGTCGCCGGGGAGCCAGATTTTGAGGTCGGCATATTGGGCCCGGGAGAGCGAGTCGATGGCCGGGGCTCCGGCCATGGTCTCGACATAGCGCCGTTCGGCCCTGTAGCTGCCGAGACTGCGCCTGAAGCTTGCACT
>DASVUW010000010.1:0-4824 GCA_036386845.1 Allosphingosinicella sp.
ATCGCGCGCGCGTTGCGTGACGTGCGTGCAGACGTCTTACGCGCACGCGCGGCGCGGTCGTTTACGCGCGCGCGTCCTCGTCCGCGGGTAAGGCGGTACGGAACATGCGCGCACGTGAAGAATTGTGCATCGTGTATTGACAACGTTAATACACGCGTGGATATAACCCTAATCCGGTCGGAGCGCGCCGCTACCCGCTCCCTCCCAGGAAGGCACGATCATGGATATGGCAATTACCTCAGAGAGGGTCAGGCACGACGCCACGGTAACGATGCGCATGCCTCAGCAGACGAAGGATCTGATCGAGACCGCAGCGCATCTGCTGCACAAAACGCTTAGTGCCTTCGTCCTCGAAAGCGCCAGCAAGCACGCGGTAGATGTATTGCTGGACCAAACGGTGTTCAGCCTGTCCGCCCAAGACGCGGAGGCGTTTGCGCGCGTGCTGGATAACCCACCCGTTCCAACTGCAAAGTTAAGAGAGCTTATGCAGAGTAAAAGTCCATGGGAGAAATAGAACATCTGCATTCGGGACGCCTGTCCTACACGGCGCCGGAACCGACCAACAGCGATCACCGCCTTGACGTATTCGATTGCGGCAAAGCGGCGTTGAACGACTTCCTTCGCCGGCGCGCGCTCAAGAATGATGGGCGGGCGTCCCGAACATATGTTCTCACGGCCACCACGGGCGAACAAGCCGGCGCGGTCGTCGCATTCTATACCCTCGCAGCCGGTGCAGTCCCACTTGCCGAGGTTCCGAAAAAGCTGAGCCGGAACATGCCGAATCCGGTGCCGGCGATGGTTCTAGGTCGAATGGCCGTGGACGAGCATCATAAAGGCAAGGGGCTCGGCCGAGCCATGCTCCAGGAGGCCATGAGCCGAGTCCTCACCGCGTCGCGTGAGGTGGGCGCCCGAGCGCTCGTGGTCCATGCCATCGACGACGAGGCAGTGACCTTTTACACCCAATACGGCTTTCAGGTTTTTCCAACGGGGAGTCGAACCCTGTTCCTCCCGATCGAGACCATCGCGGCCAGCTTGAACTAGTCGAAAAGGAAGACGCTCCCCGCGCAGCGGAGGAGCGCCCTGGCCGCGCCTGACACAGGACGGAATCCAACCGATCTGATCGCGGCAGCGAACGGGACGCCGCAATGGCGTCGCTGTGAACAACGAGAGAGAACGGACACGGCGCGAGGGGCCTAACCGCGCCGGTCTGACCCAGAGCTAACGCCTTCGAGCACGGTCGAGCGGCATCGAACCGCGAAACGCAGATTCGGACATCGAAGAAGAGGATTTCCGGCACTCGCCGGGGATGACGGGGACGTGTGTCCAATTGGGAAGAGGAGAAACAGAAATGCTGGAAGTGAAAGCGGATCCGCTGGAGCAGTCGTTCGAGGCGCTGGAGCGGAATGACGAGGAGTTTCGGGTTGGATTGGCCCCGCCAATCCAAGCCCTGTCCGGGGGACAGGGCGACCCGAAACTGGCCGAGCTGCGCGAGGAGATGGCGCAGCTCAAGAGCCGGATGGACGCGCAGGCGGTGGCGGCGGCCCGGCCGGCGCTGAGCGGGGCAAGGGCGCACGGATCGCCGTTCGTCGATTCCTATCTGAGGAAGGGGCTGGAGAGCGGGGTCGAGCTGAAAGCGCTCGCGGGGACCACCGACGCCGCCGGCGGCTATGCCGTGCCCGAGGAGATCGATTCGGAGATCGGACGGCTCCTGACCTCTATCTCGCCGATCCGGGCGATCGCCAACGTCGTCAGGGTCGGAAGCGCGGGCTATCGCAAGCTGGTGACGGCGGGGGGAACCCCCTCGGGCTGGGTGAGCGAGACGGCGGGGCGGCCGGAGACGGCGACTCCGACCTTCATCGAGGTCGCGCCTCCGTTCGGGGAGCTCTACGCCAATCCGGCGGCGAGCCAGGCGATGCTCGACGATTCGGCGTTCGACGTCGAGGCCTGGCTTGCGCAGGAGATCGCGACCGAGTTCGCCAGGGCCGAGGGCTCGGCCTTCGTGAGCGGAAACGGCGTGAACCGGCCCAAGGGCTTCCTGGCGAGCCCGGTTTCGGCCCAGGGCGACGGGTCGAGGCCGTTCGGGACCCTGCAGGTCCTGACGACGGGGGCGGCCGGGGCCTTTCCGGCCAGCCATCCGGGGGACAAGCTGATCGATCTCGTCCAGACCTTGAGGCCGCCCTATCGGCAGGGCGCGGCCTTCGTGATGAACTCGGCGACGGCGTCCGTCATCCGCAAGTTCAAGACCTCGACCGGCGGATTCCTTTGGCAGCCGAGCCTGGTCGCAGGGCAGCCGGATACGCTGCTCGGCTATCCGGTGGTGGAGGCGGAGGACATGCCCGACGTGGCTGTGGACAGCCTGTCCGTCGCGTTCGGCAACTTCCGGGCGGGCTATCTGATCGCGGAGCGGACCGAGACCCAGATCCTTCGCGATCCGTACACCAACAAGCCGTTCGTGCACTTCTACGCGACCAAGCGGATCGGCGGGCAGGTGGCGAATTCGGAGGCGATCAAGCTCCTGAAGTTCGCGGCTTAGCCTAACCCCCCTCCCTGCAAAGGGAGGGGCGGGGGTGGGTCCGCCGAAGGCGGCCGAAGCTCAGGAGTCAGCAAGAGGTCTCGCTGCGCTCGCCTACCCACCCCCTACCCCTCCCTTCCAGGGAGGGGAGTTCATTCGGAGACACGAAATGATCGAGGGCGAAGCGCTCGTCCTGCCGCCGGAGGCGGCGGGGGCGGCGAAGGCGTATCTGAGGGTGGAGCGAAGCGACGAGGACGCGCTGATCGCCGGGCTCGTCGCGGCGGCAGCGGAGCTTTGCGAGGCGTTCATCGGGGGGCCGCTGCTGGTCCGCGGCTTTGTCGAGACGATCCCGGCGGGCCAGGCGTGGCGGCGGCTGACCGGTACTCCGGTCCGCGCGATCACGCTGGTCGAGGCGATCCCGGCGGAAGGGGCGGCCCAGGCCCTCCCAAGCGTCGCCTATGGAGTCGACATCGACCCGGCGGGCAACGGCTGGGTCCGGGCGACCGGACCCGGCAAGGCCCGGCGGCTCCGGGTCGGCTACCAGGCGGGCCTGGCCGCGAACTGGGCCGCCCTGCCGGCAGGGCTGAGGCAGGGAATCCTTCGGCTCGCGGCTCATTTCTACACGAACCGGGCGCCGGAAAGCGCTCGCTCGGCGGAACCGCCGGCGGCGGTCACGGCGCTGTGGCGCCCCTACCGCCGGATCCGGCTGCGTTGAAGGAGATGATCATGTTCGAACGGCTGATGCTTCACGGGGCGGCCCTGGCGCGCAAGGCGGCGGAGGAGCGCCGCTCGGCGCTTGCGGCCGAGCTACACGACGCGGGGCCCGAAGGGGTACGGGTGAGCGAGGCGGAGGACGGGGAGGCGGTGACGCTCGAGGGGCGGGGCCTGGGACGGCGTTTCGCGCTCGAATCCGAGCTTCGCTGGCTCCTTTCCGGGAGGCGGCGGTGAGCGGGGCCGGGACGGCGCTGAAGGCCGCGGCGATCGAGGCCATCCAGGCGCTCGATCTGGGCGGGGCCTATCCGGGGCCGCCGCTCCAGGCGGCTTACCCTCACGCGGTCGTCGAGTGCGGGCCGGAGACCGACTGGGGCCACAAGAGCGGATCCGGGCGCGAGCTCAGGCTGGCGGTGACCCTGCGCGATTCCGGAGAGCGGCCGGAGCGGGCGGAGGCGTTCGCGGACGTCGCCGAGGCGGCCGTCGAGGCGGGGCTGGAGGTCGAGGGGTGGCGGCTCGTGACGCTCGCCTTGGTGCGGCGCCGGACGGTCGCGGAGGGGCGCGGGGGCGGGGCGCGCTGGGCGGTGGTGGTCGAGTTTCGGGCAAGGATGCTTGCGGAGTAATTCCTGAAATCCTCCCCATGCGGAGCATGGGGAGGGGGACCAGGTGAAACCTGGTGGAGGGGTAGAAGGCGAGGTAGATGGGGGTTCGAGCGGGAGCCACTAAGGCCACGCCAATTACCCCTCCACCATGCTTCGCATGGTCCCCCTCCCCACCGCTACGCGGCAGGGAGGACGAAGGCGCGTTATTTCGGCTTGTCCGGGAGGCTGGCCTTGAAGGTCTCCACGGCATTCTCGTGGATATAGCCGATCTCGTCTTTCGCGTTCTGCTCGGCGGTCGCTCGGGCGATCTTGGCGGCGAGGTCGGTGGCGATGGACGCGGCGCGGAACGCGGCCTCCTCGGCCTTGCAGGCCGAGCCGAGCTTGGCGGTGAAGCCGGCCTCGTCAATCCCTTCCTTCACCTGTGCCCTGGCGAATCCGCCGAGGCATTTGGAATAGCTGGTTCGAGCCGAAGCGATATTGCCCTGGGCGGACGCCATGAGGGCGATGAGCAGCACTTGTGAAATCATCCCGAATTCCAGTGCAATTGTTTGAGACGAAGGGAGAATATCGATGGCTGCGGAAAAGGGAAGCGCTTTCTTGCTGAAGGTGGGAAATGGGGCGTCGCCCCCGGTCTTCGCGACGGTGGCGGGGATGCGGACGACGCAGATGTCGGTGAACGGCGAGGCGGTGAACGTCACCAGCAAGGATTCCGGCGGCTGGCGCGAATTGTTGTCGGGGGCGGGAGTCCGATCGGTCTCGGTGGCGGCGAGCGGGATCTTCACCGGGTCGGCGGCGGAAGTCCGGGTCAAGTCGAACGCGCTCGCGGGCCAGGTTGACGATTACGAGCTGAGCTTCGAGAGCGGGGAGCGGTTGCGCGGCCGCTTCCTGGTCACCCGGCTCGATTATTCGGGCGACTATAATGGCGAGCGCAATTACGCCCTGAACCTGGAGAGCTCCGGCCCGGTGGTGACGCTGTGAGCGGGCCGGCGAACCCGGTGC
>DASVUW010000011.1:0-4579 GCA_036386845.1 Allosphingosinicella sp.
AATGCCTCCGACAAGCGCATTGAAATTAGGCGTTTTCCTTGGAGGCGGGAAGAACCCCGCGGCGCATCTGGTCGAGTTCGATCGATTCGAACAGCGCCTTGAAATTGCCCTCGCCGAAGCCCTGATTGCCCTTGCGCTGGATGATCTCGAAGAAGATCGGGCCGATCATGTTCTCCGTGAAGATCTGCAGGAGCAGGCCCTCGCCCGTCTCGGGCGAGCCGTCGATCAGGATTCGTCGCTTGCGCATCTCGGCGACCGAATGGCCGTGGGCCGGAACGCGCTTGTCGATCATGTCGTAATAGGTGTCGGGGCTGTCCTGGAACCTGATGCCGTTGGCGCGAAGCTGGTCGACAGTTGCGAAGATGTCGTCGGTTGCAAGCGCAAGATGCTGGATTCCTTCGCCCTTATATTCCTTCAGGAACTCCTCGATCTGACTGAACTCGTCTTGGCTCTCGTTGAGCGGGATACGGATTTTGTCGTCGGGGGCGGTCATGGCCCGCGACACCAGGGCGGTCTGTTGGCCCTCGATGTCGAAATAGCGGATCTGCCTGAAGTTGAAGATCCGTTCGTAGAATTGCGCCCAGTGATCCATCCGGCCGCGGTGGACGTTGTGGGTGAGGTGATCGAGCGTGTGAAGGCCGGACGATTGCGCATCTTCCCCGGTCGGGTCGAAATCGCGGTCGTAGATGGTCTCGGCGCCGTAGCGGTCGACCAGATAGAGGTAGGAGCCGCCGATCCCCTCGATCGCGGGCAGCCCATATTCGCCTTCGACCCGGGTCGCGCCTCGCTCCAGCGCCAGCGCCAGCGCCTGCTGGGCGTCGGCTACCCGAAACGCCATGGCGCTCGCCGAGGGGCCGTGAGCGCCCCGGAAGTCCTCGGCGTGGCCTGAAGCCTCCATGTTCAGGAGGAAATTGATGTCGCCCTGCGCATAGTGCCGGATTTTCTTCGACTTGTGGTCGCTTCGATGCGCGAAGCCGAGCCGGCGGAAGAGCTCGCCCAGGGCCTCGGGATCGGGGCTGGTGAACTCGACGAACTCGAAACCATCCAAGCCGAGCGGATTGTCATGGGCCATCTTGAATACTCCTGGGGCTGCCGGCTCTCTATCAAGCACCCCGCCGGGCGGCAAATGCGCCTTGCGCCGGCCCCGTCCCAGCCATATCTCGCGGCGATGCCCGCTACCCATTCCACCCGCATGCTGATCCTCGGCTCCGGCCCGGCCGGCCTTTCCGCCGCCATCTACGGCGCGCGGGCCGGCCTCGCCCCGATCGTCGTCCAGGGCATCCAGCCCGGCGGCCAGCTCACCACCACCACCGACGTCGAGAATTATCCCGGCTTCCGCGAGGTGATCCAGGGACCCTGGCTGATGGAGGAGATGCAGGCCCAGGCGGAGCATGTCGGCGCGCAGATGATGTGGGACCATATCGTCGAGGTCGACCTCACCCGCCGACCGTTCCGGCTCGTCGGCGACGGCGGCACCGTCTACACGGGCGACGTCCTCGTCATCGCCACGGGCGCCCAGGCCAAGTGGCTCAACATGCCGAGCGAGGAGCATTTGAAGGGCAGGGGGGTCTCGGCCTGCGCGACCTGCGACGGCTTCTTCTACCGCGGCCGCAAGGTCGCGGTGATCGGCGGCGGCAACACCGCCGTCGAGGAGGCGCTCTACATGACCAACCACAGCCACGACGTCACCCTGATCCACCGCCGCGATTCGCTTCGAGCCGAGAAGATCCTCCAGGACCGGCTCTTCGCCAATCCGAAGATCAAGGTCCTGTGGAACAAGGCGGTCGACCGCTTCGTCGCCGGCGGCGAGCCCGAAGGGCTGGTCGGCCTCGACCTTCGCGACACGAAGAGCGGGGAGATTTCGCATATCGAGGTCGAAGGCGGCTTCGTCGCCATCGGCCATTCGCCCGCCACCGAATTGTTCAGGGGCAAGCTGGCGCTCGACCAGGACGGCTATATCGAGGTCGAACCGGGCAGCACGCGGACCAGCGTCGAGGGCGTCTTCGCCTGCGGCGACGTCATGGACAAAATCTACCGCCAGGCCGTCACGGCGGCAGGGACCGGCTGCATGGCGGCGCTGGACGCGGAACGCTTTCTGGCAGAAGCCGAGTTCGAGGCGGCGGCGGCATCGGTGCACGAGGTCGCGTGATACCGTCGCCCCAGCGAAGGCTGGGGCCCCGTGGGGTGAAGGGCTCGGCGCCTTTCACCCGCTGGGATGCGAGCCTTCGCTGGCATGACGGCTAGAGACGCTCCAAAGCTTCCCGCACCGCTGCAAGGAGCGCCGCCTCGTCGCCCGGCCTCGAGAAAGTGTGCGAATCGCTCTCGATCCGCACTGGAGCGGGATTGGCCTGCCGAAGGGCCTTGAAGGAGGCGGAGGACCATTCGGCTTCGGCGGTTATCGCCGTCCCGTCGCCGCTCGCGAGGACAAGCTGGGTCGGGGCCTGCGCCTTGCCGAGTGCGACCGCGATCTCCCCCGCCAGGCTCGACGGCCCGCTCGAAACGATCTTCCCAAGTCCTTTCAGAACTTTGCGGTAAGAGATCGAGCCTGAAAGCAAACGCTTCCATCCTTCGATGCTGAGCAGCTGGTCTTTGTAGCGCGACTTGATCGCCGCCGCCGCCGGCTCGCCCGCTTCCGCCTCGACGAACCAGGGATTGGCGAGGATGTAGGCGTCGATCCCGGCCGGGCGGCCGTGGAGCGCGAGGGTCGAGGCGCCGTCGCACAGGCCGAAGCCGATCAGGCGCTTCAATTGCGGCTGCTCGCGGCGAAAGGCGGCGGCCGCGGCGGCGAGATCGGGGCCGCTGCCCTTGAAGTCGGGATCCTCGCCCTCGCTGTCGCCGACCCCGCGTCGGTCATAGCGGAAGCAGGGCCAGCCCCCCTGCGCCAGGCTCCGCGCCAGCCCCTCGTACATGCGGTGCGATCCGATCCGGGTCTGGGTGCCGCCCGTCACGAGCAGGAGCCCGGTTTCCCCCGCGGCCGAGTCGAGGCTGGCGCCGAGCGCGGCGCCTTCGCATTCGAAGCTCAGCAGACGCCGCATGAGCGCACCCATTGCGAGACGTCCCCGGCCATTGCATCGGCAAGCTCGGACGAGTTCTGAGGTTCTGCCCGGCGCCAGAGCGGCGGCCCTTCGAGCTTCAGGTCGGCTTCGGCGCGGTCGGTGGCGAGCCGGACCGTGCGCAGCTTGCCCCCCGCCGGCGGCTCAGCCAGGGCCAGCGGAGCGAGGAGCGCTTCGGAAGGCGCGTAGCCGCCGCCGCCTTCCGTCATCAGCCCGGCACGCGCCAGGTCCCGGGCAAGCGAGGCGCCGGTCGCGGGGGCGAAGCGCCAGCGTGCGGGCGCCGCCCCGTCGAGCAGTGCTCCGCCGCGCAGGCTTACGGACGCCACCGGCCCGGCAGCCTCGAAGGCCGAGGCGGCGGCATCGATCCAGTCCTTCCAGGACACTTCCTCCAGCTTCCGTTCGCTTTCGCCCGTCCCCGGAAGGTCCGGCAGCCAGCATTCGAAGCCTTGCGACGCAAGCGCCCGCATGACGGTTGCGAGCAGCGCCCGCGTCCGGTTCATCTCCTCGAACAAGGGCGGCAGGAAGAGAAGGGCGGGGCCGCTTCCGATCCGCATCATCCATTCGTCGCGGCCTCCCGCCCGGTAGGTCGAATAATGGAGGCCTGCCCCGCTCACTGGAGCGATTTGGAGCGGGCGAAGGTGAGGAGCGAGCCGAAGCTTTCAAGCATGTCTGCGTCGACCTCATGATCCTCGATGAGGATCCCGAGCCTCTCCTCGAGCTCGGTGAGAAGTCCAGCGACGGCCATGGAATCGAATTCCGGAAGGGCTCCGAAGAGCGGGGTCGATTCGTCGAAGGCGGCGACCTGGGCCTCGGGAAGCCCGAGGACGTCGCGAAGCACCGCCCGAAGCGTGGCGTCGACTTCCTGTTCGTCGTTCAAGGCGGCGGTCATGAAAGGGCTCCCCTCGTAGCGCGCCGCGCCTAACGGCTTCGCGCTCTGCGGACAAGCTCGGATAGCTGCGCCCTCGCGGCACCGAGCAGGCCGCGGGGAGAAGCCAGGTTGAAAGCCTCGAGCCTCCACAAGGTGGCCCGCTCCGACATCCAGTCGCGCTTGTAGCCGTCGTCCCCGGTCCCGTAGTCGATGCGCGAGACTCGATCCTCGTCCAGCGCGGACCGGAACATGGCCATGCTCAGGACGGTCCCGGGAGAAAGCGCCTTGGAATCCTCGCGATAGGCCAGCTTGTGGATCCAGGCCGTGCCGTCCTCGATCGTCCAGAGCTGCGCGGCGAGGGGGCGGTCGTCCTTGCGGGCGACCCCGAGCCGAAGCCGCCCGGCGCGGCCTTCCTGCTCCGCCAGGGCGCGGAGGAAGGCGGGAGAGCCTTCCTCGGGTTTCCAGCTGGCGGCGTAGACCTCCTCGTAAGCGGCCCACGCGGCGGAGTCGAAAGCCCGGTGGATCTCTATGTCGAGACCCGCGGCCTTGGCCTTGCGCTGGGCCGTGTTGCGCAACTTGCCCGGACGAGCCGCCCAATAGGCGGCGAAATCCTGCCCGGCCGTGTCGATTCTCCAGGAGGTAGTGGCCGGGCCGACGA
>DASVUW010000012.1:0-3711 GCA_036386845.1 Allosphingosinicella sp.
GGCCTTTGCAGACCGGCTCGCGGAGGGTTCGGCACATATGCTCTTCGGCCCCCGCAGCGGGAGCAAGACGAGCGACTTCCAGATTCCTGCCGAACTGCCGCCGGGACTCCTGCAGGACCTGCTCCCGCTCAAGGTGGCGGGGGTTGAGAGCCTGCGTCCCGGCCACTTCGAGGGCATGGCGGAGGGATCCGGGGCGCTGATCAACTGGCTGGAGCGTGTCGAGACGGACCTCGAACCGCGGCTCTCGACGGCCGGGGGGAGGGGGGTCTGGTACCAGGCCGGCAGGTTCCATTATCTCGCAGGCTGGCCGGACCAGGCGCTGATGCACGAAATCCTCGCCGCGCTCGCCGCCGAATGCCGCCTCGCCGTCCGCCCGCTTCCGCAGGGCCTGCGCCTGCGCCGGCATGGCGATGTCCAGTTCGCCTTCAACTACGCGCCAGGCGAGGCGGACATCGCCCACCTCGTGCCTCGAGGGGCGTCGCTGATGCTCGGCAGCCTGAAGCTCCCTCCGGCCGGCGTGGCGGCGTGGCTGGCCGGCTGAGCTACTCGGCCGGCTTCCTGTGGAGCTCGAAGCCGAGCGCCCAGCGCTTCTGAAAGCCGGGCCACCCCGCCGCTGAGTCAGTCGCCGGCACAAGGAAAGCGGCCGCGGCGGCGTCGTTCTTCAGGTGGCGGTTGAGGAAGGCGGTTATGAAATGCTGGTTGATCGCGGTGATCCGATCCTGCCGCCACACCGGTTCCTCGAACATCTCGCGATACTGGAACGAGCCCGCCGCCTCCGCGGGCACCGGGTTGCCGCCGACATTGTGGCGCGCGTTCCGGTAGAGCAGCAGGTGGCGATCGGAGCCGGTCGCCTGGTCGAAGATCGGGCGGATTCCGTCCGCATAACCTGAAATGTCGTCCTGATCGCCGGCGATCACCAGCAGCGGCGCCCGGAGCTGCTTCAGCGATCCGGGCGACCAGGCACGGTGCGGCGGCTGAGCGCCCCAGGGGGCGATCGCGATCACGGCCCGAACGCGCGCATCGGGCTTGCGCCGCCCCTCCGCCTGGTCGGCCAGCGCCCCGGCGGGGAGGCTTCGATAGGCCGGGCTTTGCGGATCGTAGCCGGCCCCGGCGGTGGCGAGGGCGCCGAAACCGCCCATCGAATAGCCGATGAGCGCGACCCGACTCGAATCGATCGCTCCGCCGAGCCCGTCGCGCGGGGCGGAGGCGAGCCCGGCGAGATGGGCGAGCACCGCCTGCTGGTCGCGCGCGCGGGTCGAGGCGGTGAGGCCGAAGGAGGCGGCGAACGACGCCGAATCCGTGAACGGGAGGTCGCCATGGTCGATCCCGGCGACGACATAGCCCTTCGACGCCAGATTCTCGGTGATGTAGCTCATCGATTCCGGCCAGCCGCGATAGCCATGGGAGACGATGACGAGCGGGTGCCTGCCTTTCACCGGCGCGGCGTCCGGCACGGCCATCCCCTCTGTGGTGACGTCCAGCGGAGTCAGCGGAGGGGGAGGCTGGAGCCGGTGTCGGTATACCGACACCGGCGAGCCCGCCTGGACGGATGCCGGATACCAAAGGACGACGCGCAGGGTCCTGGTGTCGGGTGCGCCCGAGCGAACGCGGATCGTGCTCGTTCCCACGCCATGGGGGCCGAGGGCCGCGAGCTCGGGCGCGTCGGCGGCCGGAACGCTGGGCGGAGCGGCCTGGGCCGAGTGAGCGCAGGACCACAGCGCAAGGACTGTCAGCAGCTGGATGAGCCGGCGCACGCTTCCTCCTCTGGTATTCTACTAATCGTCAATAGTAAGAGCGTGCACTTGGCCGTCAAGCGTATTACCAGCGGCGCGACAGCAGGAGGGACAGGCGCAGGATGACACAGACGGGCGCACGGCGACGGCTCGACCCTCTCGTTCGGCGCGACCTCATCCTCGACGTCGCGGCGCGCACCGTTGCGGAGGAGGGGGTGTCGGCCGTCACCATGGAACGTCTCGGCCGCGACGCCGGCATCTCCAAGGCCCTGGTCTACAATTACTTTCCGAACCGCACCGCTTTGCTCTCGGAGCTGCTCGTGCGCGAATATCGCGTGTTCCAGGCCGAGGCGCGGCAGGCGAAGGAAGGGGTGGAGGAATTTCCGCTGCTCGTCCGGGTCACCACTCGCGCCTATCTGCGCCATGTGGCGGAGCGCGGAGTGCTCATCCAGCGGCTGATGAACGAGCCCGCCGTCTCCGCCGCAATCCGCTCGGTCGACGAGGAAGGGCGCCAGCTCACCGTCACCTTCTTCGCCCGCGAGATCGCCAGCCATTACGATCTAAGCCTCAGCGCCTCGGCGATGGCGGCGGATCTGCTGATGGGGCTGACGGGCGCGGCGGGCGACTATCTCTGCCGCACCGGCGCCGACCTTCAGGAGCTGGAGGACGTGGTCGTGGAGATGATCATGGCAGCATTGGCGCGGCTGCGGGAGACAAGTGGTTGAGCGCCGCATCGCGCCGCTCGATCCCGGCCCGAAGCCTCGCATGCCGCCGAGCCGTCAGCGGATAGCGCGCGATGATCGCGATTCCCACGACCAGGAAGACGGTCGGGAAGATGCAATAGAGCAGGCGCAGCGAATCGACCGCCTCGGGCGTGTTGTTCCCCGCTGCCTTGTAGCCGACGAGCGCGAGCAGGTTGAGGGACAGCCCCTGGCCGATAGCCTGGCCGATCTTGATGACGATCCCGATCAGGGCGAAGAACAGGCCCTGCCGCTGCTGCCGGGTACGGGCGACGTCGACGTCCACGGTGTCCGCGATCATCGCCGCCGGCAGAAGCTCCAGGGCGCCGAAGCAGAAGCCCTTGGCGACGAACAGGATCGTGAAGGCCGCGACCTGGCCCGGCTCGAGGAAGAAGATGGCGGTGTTGGTGGCGATGACGATGCAGAAGGCGAGAATCAGCGCCCGGTGCTTGCCGATCCGGTTGCCGAACCACATCCAGAAGGGGATCGCGGCGAGGCCCATCAGGAAATAGTAGACGTAGATGGCGCCGATGTTGGGAACGCCGATCACGTCGCGCGCGAAGAACAGGGTTATCGTCACCCGGAAGGTCTCGGCGATGTAGCCGAGGAACAGGGCGATCGAGATCCGCCGGAACGGCCCGTTGCGGGCGATCAGGCGGACGTTGCGCGTGAGGCCGCGTGTGCTCTTCCCCTCGGAGGGCGAGTCGTCCGGCACGAAGAAGAAGGCGGAACCGACCGCGAGCGGGAGCAGGCCCATCATCAGCCAGCTCATCCCCGCGAGCACGTCCGCCGCGCTGGCTCCGCCGCGGGCGAGGATGAGGGCGGGGACGGTGGTCGCGACGACGAGGCCGATCAGAGTGAAGAGCTGCCGCGCCGAGGCGATCCGAGTGCGGCCCGCATAGTCCTTGGAGAGCTCCGCTCCCCACGCCTCGTAGGGGATCTTGGTCGCGGTGAAGCCGACGTAGACGATCGTGGTCCAGAAGATGAAATAGACGATCCCCACCCCCGGCGAAGGCCGGAACAGCATGAACACGCCCACAAGCAGCATCATGCCGCCGATCGGCAGCCAGATCTTGCGCCGGCCGACTCGCGGCCGCCAGCGGTCGGAGAGGGTGCCGATGAAAGGATCGACCACGACGTCGACGAGGCGCGCCACAAGCATCGCGGCGCCGAGAGCGGCGAGCGGGATTCCGATCTCCCCTGCGTAGAAGGGGGCAAGGTAGATGGTGAGCGGCAGT
>DASVUW010000013.1:0-8389 GCA_036386845.1 Allosphingosinicella sp.
GTCGCTTCGCTCCTCGCAATGACGGAAGAGGGACGGAGTCGTCGGCCGCGGCATCCAATCGTGCCTACAGCGAGCCATCTGCGCCTGTAACAATTGAAACCAATTTCAACTTGGCGCGCCATTTTGCTGTGACAGCGCCCCGCCAGAAGGGGGTCACCAGCCGGGGAGGCTGGAGCCAGGCAGGAGACGGTTTGTGTATCTGTACCGTGAAACGAGGATTTTCCTCATCCTGCCTGGCGCCGACCTTCCCGGCTGCGGACCGAGCAACCCTTAGGCCTCCAGCCGACGCCCGGTCCGGAAAAAAACCTCAACCGATCAACGAAAAATCTCCGCCCGGCCGTTGCCGGAGCGGTCAGGGAGTAGAATGAAATGAAGACCACTTTGTATGCGTTGGCCTCCGTGGCCGTCCTCGCCGCCGCCGCCACCCCGGCCGCCGCGGAAGGCTTCCGCGCCGAGATCCATGGCGGCTGGGACCATGTCCGCGCCGACAACGGCAGCATCAACAACGACGACAGCGACAGCGGCATCGTCTACGGCATCGGCCTCGGCTACGACCATGCGATCAGCCCGAAGCTCGAGCTCGGCCTCGACCTCAGCGCCGACCTCAGCTCGATGGAAGAGTGCGAGGGCAGCGTCATCGTCGCCAACGACCTCGCCTGCCTCGACGCCGGCCGCGACCTCGCCGCGGCGGTTCGCCTCGGCTACAAGGTCTCGGACCGCGGCACGCTCTATGCGCTGGCCGGCTACACCAACGCCCGCTTCCGCTTCGACTACACGACCCCGGCGAACGTCACGATCCGCGACGGCCGCAACCTCGACGGCTTCCGCCTCGGCGCCGGCTACCAGCACGACTTCGGCAAGAACCTCTATGCCAAGGCCGAGTATCGCTACTCGAACTACGAAGCCGACGTGACCCGCCACCAGGCGCTCGTGGGCGTCGGGATCAAGTTCTAAGCTGAACCCCTAAGTCTCCCCCGCCCCTCGGGAGACTCGGCCCCGGCGGTTCATCCCCCCGCCGGGGCCCCCCTTCATCCTCCCCATCGGAGATGGGGAGGGGGACCGCACGAAGGTGGTGGAGGGGTAATGGTGCAGGAAGCAGAGGTTCTCACGAGACCCTCCCGAGTCCGGCGGAGCCACCCCTCCACCATGCTACGCATGGTCCCCCTCCCCATCTGGCGATGGGGAGGATTTTTAGTCCCGTCCTCCGCCGCCGCTGTTCTGGCCTCCGGTTCGGCTGTCCTCGTTGCGGTTTTCGCGCTGCTTCTTGTCGCCGCCGACATCGTCCTTGCCGCCCTTGTTGAAATCGCCCTTTTTCTTGTGGTCCGTCATCACCGTCTCCTTCGAGAGGAGAACGGACGGATCAGGCGGCGGTTTCGCGGGCTATGATCTCTTCCGCCACGCGGTGGGTGCGTTCGTTGTCGACGTCGATGGCGAGGCGGCCGTCTTTCGCCACCAGCGCCCTGATGTTGATTCCGAAGCGCCGGGAAAAGTGGCGGAACATGCCGTCCAGGGTGACCAGCTTCGAGACGTAGAGGAACAGAGCGGTCAGCCCGAGGGCCCGGACGGCGTCGCGCTTGCGCTTGGCGAACTGGCCGCCGTAGCGGAAGCTCTCGATCGCCTTGAAGCTGTGCTCGCCGCTCAGCCAGAACAGGTTGCAGTTGGAATAGGCGCCGCCGCGAAAGGCGTAGAAGCGCCGCTGGCCGTCGGGATGGGCGGCGAGGATGTCCTGCTTCTCGGCCATCATCACCACTCCGTCGACCCCGGGCTCGGAGCCGGTTTCGGCAATGGCGCGGAAACCCTCGACGCTCATCAGCACGTTGTCCGCAGTGCAAAGAAGCAGGGGAAAGCCGGTGGTTCGGCTCGCCTCGACGACGCTGTCGACGATATGATGCTCGGCGCCGACCGGGGTCAGCCGCCCCTCGGCGTAAAGGCGCGCCACGGTCGGCTCGCCGGCGATGACCGCGAAATCTTCGACCGAGACGAAAAGGGGCGAATTCGGGAAGGCTTCGGCCGCGATCCTGAGCACCCGCCCGACCATCGCCTCGCCGGCGACCGGGACCAGCGCCTTGTGGCTGACCCCCATCTTCGCCGCGAGCGGGTCAAGCGAGGCGGAACGGCGCCCGGCAAGGACGAGAATCTTGGGCTGCTCTGCGGTCAAAGGGCGTTGGCCTCGGGAATTGGGGGTGGCCGCGGTGCGGTCGGGGGCGCGTTATCCGGCCAAGGCCCCGGAAGCAACTCCAGTGGGCTCCCCACTCGGCGGTCAGGCGGCCCGTCCCTCCATTGCCTTCTGCCGGCGGCGCTGGACCGAGGAGCCGAGGCCGATCGCCTCGCGATATTTGGCGACGGTGCGGCGCGCGATGTCGAAGCCCTTGGCGCGGAGCAGATCGACCAGCTGGTCGTCGGAGAGGATGGCCCGCGGATCCTCGGCGGCGATCAGCGCCTTGATGTGGCTCTTCACCGCCTCGGCCGAGACCGCGTCGCCGCCGTCGCTGGACTGGATGCCGCTGGTGAAGAAATATTTGAGCTCGTAGAGGCCCCGGTCGCAGGCGAGATATTTGTTCGAGGTGACCCGGCTGACCGTCGATTCGTGCATCCCGATCGCTTCGGCCACCTGCCTCAAGGTGAGCGGCTTGAGCTGGGCCACCCCATGGCGGAAGAAGCCGTCCTGCTGCTTCACGATCTCGCTGCACACCTTGACGATGGTCCGGGCGCGCTGGTCGAGCGCCTTCATCAGCCAGTTGGCGCTTGCCAGGCATTCGCTCAGCCACGCCTTGGAGCGGCGGTCGGCGCCGCCGGTCAGCTCGGCATAGTAACGGCGGTTGACGAGCAGGCGCGGAAGGGTCGCGGAATTCAGCTCGATCGCCCAGCCGAAGCCGCGGCGGGCGACGAACACGTCGGGCACCGCCGCCTCGACCCGGTCGCTGCCGCCGGCGAAGCGGCAGCCCGGCTTGGGATCGTAGGCGCGAAGCTCGCGCACCATGTCGCCGAGATCCTCGTCGTCGACGCCGCAGATCCGCTTCAAGGCGGAGAAATTCCCCTTGGCCAGATAGTCGAGATTGTCGATCAGCCGCGCCATGGCCGGATCGTAGCGGTCGGCCTCCTTCGCCTGCAGCGCGAGGCATTCGGCGAGGCTCCGGGCGGCGACCCCGGTCGGGTCGAAGGTCTGGACGATCGCCAGGATCCGCTCGACCTCGGCCAGAGGCACGCCCAGCCGCCCCGCCAGATCAAGGGTGGAGGCAAGGAGATAGCCGGTCTCGTCGATCTGCTCGATTATCTGGCCGGCGATGAGGAGGTCAGGGCCCGACAGGCGCTCGCCGGCCTGGGCGAGAAGGTGGCCGTGAAGCGAGACCTCGTCCGAGGCGAAGCTGTCGAAATCGGGGCCTTCGCCCTCAAACCCGCCGCCGCCCAGCCCCTCCATGCCGAGACCGCCGTCGAGGGGCCGGTCGGACGCGCTGTCCTGGTGCAGGTTCTCGTCGTTGACGTCGAGGTCGAGGGGCGGATCGCCCGAGCCGAAATCGTCGGCGGAAGGCGGTTCGTCCGGAGCCTCGGCTTGCGCCTCGGCGGCCGGCCCCTCGTCCGGCGCCCCGGCCTCGAGCAGCGGATTGCGTTCGATCTCCTCGGCGATGAAGCTCTCGACCTCCAGATTGGAGAGCGCCAGCAGCCGGATCGCCTGCTGGAGCTGCGGGGTCATCACCAGCGACTGGCTCTGGCGAAGATCGAGGCGCGGACCGATGTTCATCGCGGCCAAGATGCGTCATTGCGAGTAGCGTAGCGACCAAGCAATCCAGCTTCAGGGGACGCCGCAGTCTGGATTGCTTCGCTTCGCTCGCAATGACGGCGGGAGTGATCCATCGCTAAAGCTCGAAGCTTTCGCCGAGATAGAGGCGGCGGACGTCCGGGTCGGCGACCAGCTCCTGCGGGCTTCCGGCGAACAGGACCTGGCCATCGTAGATGATGCAGGCCCGGTCGACGATGTCCAGGGTCTCGCGGACATTGTGGTCGGTGATGAGCACTCCGATGTCCCGCTTCTTCAGCTCGCAGACCAGGTCGCGGATGTCGGAGATGGAGATAGGATCGATCCCGGCGAACGGCTCGTCGAGAAGCATGATCGAGGGATGGGCGGCGAGCGCGCGGGCGATCTCGCAGCGCCGCCGCTCGCCGCCGGACAGGGCCATTGCGGGGGCGTCGCGGAGATGGGTGATGTGGAATTCCCCGAGCAGCTGCTCCAGCCGCTCGCGCCGGACCGACTTGTCGCGCTCGGACACTTCGAGAACCGCCATGATGTTCTGGGCGACGGTAAGGCCGCGGAAGATCGAGGTCTCCTGCGGAAGGTAGCCGAGCCCGAGGACGGCTCGCCGGTACATGGGAAGGCCGGTAATGTCCTGGCCGTCGAGCAGGATCCGGCCGCTGTCGGGCTTCACCAGGCCCATCACCGAATAGAAGCAGGTCGTCTTGCCGGCGCCATTTGGTCCCAGGAGGCCCACGACCTCGCCCCGGTCGACATGGAGCGAGACGTCCTTGAGCACCCGCTTGCGGTCATAGGATTTGGCGAGGCTGACGACCGAAAGCCCGCGCGCCAGCTCGGCGAACACCTCGGCGGCCTGGGCTCGGGGAAGGGCGGCGGCTTCGTTCATCTCCAGCGCAGGCTTAGGCGATGCCGGTTAAGCGGTAAACTGGCAGGCTTCATGCATGCGCGAAAAAAGGTGGTTTTGCTAACCGCTGTAAATTCCCCTCCCTTGAAGGGAAGGGTCAGGGGTGGGTAGGCGAGCGTAGCGACACTTATCGGAGTCGGAGTTTCGGCCGCCTTCGGCGGACCCACCCCCCCCCCGCCCCCTCCCTTCCAGGGAGGGGAGGCAGGGTCAGCCGCCCTTCTTCTGCGGCACCGTGAAGGTGCCCGTCACCCGGCCTCCCTGGCTGCTCGTTCCCGGGGGACCCCCGCCGTCCATGACCGCGCGGCCGCTGTCGAGGTCGATGGTGAGGCGACCGCCGTTCACCTTCGCATCTCTCTGGACGAGGCTGACATTCCCGATGAGGGTGATGATTCGGCGATCGAGATCGTAGATTCCGACATTGCCGCGCGCCGTTTCCGACGGGCTTTTGACTACGACTCCGCCCGTGGCGTCGATTCGCCTCAACTCGACTCCGCCCCCGCTCGAATAAGCGACGGTGAGCCGGGCCGCCGTGAGGGTGAGCTCGGCCTGGCGCACGACCACGTTGCCCGAGAAGATGGCCCGGTCGGCGCGGTCCTGGACCTCGATCCGGTCGGCCGCTACGTCCACCGGCGCATTGCTGTTGTGGCCCTTCAAGGCGGAAGTCTGGCTCGCTGCGGGGCCGACGGCGAGGCCGGCGAGCAGCAGTGCGGGGACGAGGCGCTTCATGCCCTTCATCTGATAGCCCCTTGTACGATATGCAAGCGCGGACGGCCGGTCAGCACGACCTTGCGCTGAGGCAGGTCCACCGTCATCCCCCCGGCCGTGAACCGCCCGAGCCGCATCCGGCCCTCGACTCCGCCGCCGCTGACCGCGACATGCTTGTTGAGATCGAGCGCGACGTCCCGGGTCTCGAGCCGGTAGCCGTCCGATGCGGTGAACAGGATCGGGCCGAGCACGTCGACCTTCTGCGTGTCCATATTGTAGCGCGCCTTGTCCGCCGCGATCGTGGCCGGGCCTTCCTCGAGCTGGATCCTCGCCGCCATTCCGCCGATGTCGATCACGGGCTCGGAGGATTTGGCCTGCATCGCCTGCGCCGCCTGGATCGAGAAGGGGCGCCCCTTGTCGTCGAGGCCCCGATATTCGGCCTTCTGGGTCTTCAGGCGCTCGCGCGCCGTGGCGACCTTGGTCTTGTCGAGTAGGAAGCTGACTTCCTTTTCCTTGGAGAGCGGCGACAGCAGGAGGTAGGCGAGGAGCAGCCCGACCAGCGCCGGAAGAGCGATCTTGAGGAATCGCATGAGCCAGTCGTGAAGGCCTCCCGGCGATGCCCATCCGCGCTTGGCGGCGCGTCGGCCCTCGGCGAGATCAGACATGGGCGAAGATGTCGACCTCGGGCCAGCCGGCGAGGTCGAGCAGGGCCCGATGCGGAAGGAAGTCGAAGCAGGCCTGAGCGAGAGGCATCCGACCTTCGCGAACCAGCCGCTCGTCCAGCTTTTCCTTCATCTGGTGGAGGTAGCGGACGTCCGACGCGGCATAGTCCTTCTGAGCGTCGCTGAGATCGGGGGCGCCCCAGTCCGAGGTCTGCTGCTGCTTGGAGATGTCGATCTGGAGAAGCTCCTTGATCAGCTCCTTCAGGCCGTGCCGGTCGGTATAGGTCCGGATCAGCCGCGACGCGGTCTTGGTGCAATAGACCGGTCCCGCCATCACCCCGAGATAGGCCTGCATGATGGCAAGGTCGAAGCGGGCGAAATGGTAGAGCTTGAGCCGGGCCGGATCGGCGAGGACGGCCTTGAGGTTTGGCGCGGAATAGTCGCTGCCCGGGTTGAATCGGACGAGATGCTCGTCGCCTCGGCCGTCGGAGATCTGGACGAGGCAGAGCCGGTCGCGGCCGGGCAGAAGCCCCATCGCCTCGGTATCGACGGCGACCGGGCCCGGAGCGAGCACGCCTTCGGGCAGGTCCTCTTCGTGGAAATGGACTGTCATGAGCTCCGCATAGGACGAAGCGCTGCGGCGCTCAATCGCTGGTCGCTTGTCGGCATCGGGACCCATCCCGTCATGCCAGCGCAGGCTGGCATCCCAGCGGGTGAAGAATGCCGGGCTTTTCACCCGCCGGGGCCCAGCCTGCGCTGGGGCGACGGACGCGACAGGCTTGAACCTTTCGCCCTCCCCCGCCACAGGACGCCCGAACAACCAGGAGCCTCCCGACATGCCCTCCGGTCTCGCCGCCCTGCTCGACGACGTCGCCGCCATCGCCAAGCTGGCCGCCGCCTCGATCGACGATGTCGGCGCCGCCGCCGGCCGGGCGGGAGCCAAGGCGGCGGGCGTGGTGATCGACGATACGGCGGTCACGCCCCGGTACGTCACTGGCTTCACGCCCGACCGCGAGCTTCCGATCATCGCGCGGATCGCCAAGGGATCGCTTAAGAACAAGCTTCTCATCCTCCTCCCTGCGGCGCTTGCGCTGAGCGCGCTCCTGCCCTGGGCGATCACGCCCCTGCTCATGCTCGGCGCGGCCTATCTCTGCTTCGAAGGCGCCGAGAAGGTGTGGGAAGCGGTATCGGAGCCGAAGCACACATTGGCGGAAGATGCCGCCGAGCTGAGCAGCGCCGAGCACGAGCAGAAGATGGTGAGCGGAGCGGTCCGGACGGACTTCATCCTGTCGGCCGAGATCATGGCCATCGCCCTCGCGGAGGTGGCGAGCGAACCGTTCTGGACCCGGGCCATGATCCTGGCCGTGGTGGCGATCGCCATCACGGTCGGGGTCTACGGCGTGGTCGGGCTGATCGTGAAGATGGACGATATCGGCCTCCACCTCGCGGAGCGGCGCAGCCGGGGCGCACGGGCGCTTGGGCGGGGCCTTGTCGTCGCCATGCCCAAGGTGATGTCCGCCCTCTCCACGATCGGTATCGCGGCGATGATCTGGGTCGGCGGTCAGATCATCGTCCATGGAATGGAAGTCTTCGGCTTCGGCGCGCCGGCCCATCTGATCCACGATGCCGGAGCCGCGGCGGGCCATGCCGTCCCGGCCGTGTCCGGAGCGATCGAGTGGGCGGTCGGCGCGGGGGGCTCCGGCCTCATCGGATTGGCGATCGGAGCGCTGATCGTCTTCGTGCACCACAAAGTCGCGCACAAACATTGAGTGGGCCGGCCGGACCCATGTGGAAAAGCACTCGCGGCCCGGAATGATTTGAGGTATATGAGTCGGCGGTGCGCCATTTTCGGGGGCGCACGAGACCGTTGGCGCGACAGCCCCGCGCGGTGGTTTGCAAATGAAAGCAGGGGCTCGGAAAGTATAGACGGGCATGGGTTTCGACAGAGGGCGCCGCGGTGAGCGTGGCGGGCGCGGCAGAGACAAGCGCGACGGTTTCGGCGACGAGAATTTCAGCGGATTTGAAGATCGCGGCGGCGGCGGCTTCGGCGGCGGGTCGGGCGGCGGTTATCGCGGCGGTGGTGGCGGCGGCGACCGATTCGGCGGCGGCGGCGGTGGCGGCTACGGCGGCGGCGGCGGAGGCTTCCGCGGCGGCGGCGGTGGCGGCTTCGGTGGAAGCGGCGGCGGCGGCGGCGGGTTCCGCGGCGGCGGCGGCGGTGGCGGCGGAATGCCCCCCCAGGTCGTCGGCCAGGGCAAGGGCGTCGTCAAATTCTTCAACGCCCAGAAGGGTTTCGGCTTCGTCGTCCGCGACGATGGCGGCGAGGACGTGTTCGTCCACATCTCCGCGGTCGAGCAGGCGGGCCTAACCGGG
>DASVUW010000014.1:0-6222 GCA_036386845.1 Allosphingosinicella sp.
CGGGGAGGACAAAGGGCGCCATTCCCCTTCCACCCTCCTGATCCCGAACACCGCCTCCAGCCGCGCCGAGCCGAGGACCGCCCCCGGCTCCCCGTCGGCGACGATCGCGCCTTGATCCATCAGCACGAGCCGGTCGGCAAAGCGCGCCGCGAGGTCGAGGTCGTGCATCGCCACGATCGCGCCCTGGCCGTTCCGGACGGCCTCGCGCAGATGCTCCATCAGCCTCAGCTGCCAGAGCGGGTCGAGATTGGCGACCGGCTCGTCGAGCAGTAGCAGAAGCGGCCTGGGGGCAAGCGCCCGGGCGATCAGAACCCGGCTTCGCTCGCCGGTCGATAGCCGGTCGACCCGCCGCAGGGCAAAGGCATCCAGATCCAGCGCCGCAATGGCTTCGGCGCTTTGCGCCTGGTCCGCGCCGAGGCGGACCACGTCCCGGACGGAGAGTGGCCAGGCGACGTCGCGGGACGCCGGAAGGTAGGAAAGCAGCCGGCGCCGCTCGGCCGGGGCGAGCGCCTCGGGCCGAAGGCCGTCGATTCTCACCTCTCCCGACGGCCGGCCGATTCGAGCCAGCGCGTGGAGAAGGCTGGTCTTGCCGCTGCCGTTGGGCCCGACGAGGCAGACCAGCTCGGCCGTCTCCATCCCGAAGTCCACCGGCCCCAGCCGGCCCGGCAGCCCGACTTTCCCGGCCCAAAGCAAAGCCGTCATCGCTCCAGCCTCCACCGCATGTGGGCGACCAGCCAGAGGAAGAAGGGTGCTCCGAGCAAGGCCGTGACGACGCCGATCGGAAGGGTGCGGCCGAGCGGGGCGCTTCGGACGACGAGGTCCGCGGCGAGGAGCAGCAGAGCTCCGATCAGCGCCGCGGGGGCGATCGCCCGGCCGGGATGGCCGCCGGTCAGCCGGCGGGCGAAGATCGGAGCGACCAGGCCGACGAAGCCGATCGCTCCGCAGATCGCCACGCAGGCGCCGACCCCGAAGGCCGTAAGGCAGACGATCTCGATCCTCAGGCGCCGCACGTCGTGGCCGAACGACTGGGCGACCTCCTCCCCGAGCGTGAGGCTGTCGAGAGGGCGCCGGAGCCGGAGCAGAAGCGCGATGGCGGCGATAGCCGGCAAAGCCGCGAAGGCCGCCTGCTCCAGGCTCCGGTCGACCAGCGAGCCCATCAGCCATTCATAGGCGTCGTAAAAGGCGAACGGGGAGGGGGCGAGCGCGAGGGCAAGAGTGGTGAGCGCGCCGGCGAGGGCGCTGATCGCGAGGCCGGCCAGGAGCAGGGTCGCCGTCTCCGCCCGCGGTCCTGCCAAGGCCAGGAGCAGAAGCAGCGCCGCCATCGCTCCGCCGACCGCCCCCGCGGCGAGCGCGAGCGGCGCGGAGAAGCCGAACAGATAGGCGGTGACGACGGCGCCGAGCGCTGCGCCGCTGGTCGTCCCGGTGAGATCCGGCGAGGCGAGCGGATTGGCGAACAGGCCCTGGATGGCCGCTCCCGATGCGCCCAGCATCGCTCCATAGGCCACAGCGAGCGCGGCGCGAGGCAGTCGAAGCTCCCACAGCAAGGCGAGAGCGAGCGGCCGGTCCTCCCCGAGCAGGGTGGCGACGGGGGCCCAGGGGACGGCCAGGGAGAGGGCGAAGGCGAGAGTGGCCGCAACGGCTAGGAGGAGGAAAGCGAGGCGGCTCACTGAAAAGCACCGTCACCCCGGCGAAAGCCGGGGCCTCGGGGAGACCCGCCGAGACTTCTCGTCCCGAGGTCCCGGCTTCCGCCGGGATGACGGTGGAGGTTCCTCAGCCGCCCGATCTCGCCGGCGAGCAGGGGGCCCATGCAGGTCCAGGCCCGGCCGTCGGTGGCGATCGTCCGGGCGCCCCGAACCCGCCGGGCGAGCGGGTGCGAGAGCCACCGTTGCTCGCCCGAATATTGGCCCTGGCGATAGTCGCTTCGAAGGATCACCGCCGGCGGACGGAGCAGCAATTGCTCGAGCGACACCCGGTCCCCGGCCATGGCCCGCTGGCGGAAGCCGGCCAGACCCATCCACTGCGCCGCCAGGCCTCCGGCCGCCACCGTGCGCCCGCCGCCGCCCAGCCAGATCGTGTCGGCCGCCCGTGCCGGCCGGCTGCGCTTCAGCTGCTGGATTTGCGCCAGAGCGGCCCGGCCCGCGCCCGGCCGCCCCAGCGCGGTCGAGACCGAGCGGATGGATTGCTCGATGTCCGCGATCGACTGCGGATAGGGCAGGTCGAGGACCTCGATTCCGAGGCGCCGGGCGATACGCTCCCGGTCGCGTGCGCCGCCGCCCATGGTCAGGACCAGGTCCGGCTTCAAACCCGCGACCGACACCAGGCTTCCGTCGTTGCGCCGATAGCGCCGGGCCTCGCGCCACAGCCGGGTCTCGGCCGGCTGCTGCGCGAGATGGGTGACGGAGACGATCTGCCTCGGATCGCCGAGCATCAGCAGCAGCTCGTCGGTGCACAGGTTGAGCGAGGCGACCCGTCGCGGCGCCGCCTCGGCGGCGCCGGTGAGCGCGAGGCTAATCGCCGAGGCGAAGACGAAGGCCCGCATGGACGCTCCTCCCCTGCGAATTGTAGCCGAACACGTCCCGATAATCGGCATCTGCGGCATTCTCGACCCGCCCGAACAGCTCGAGCGAGTCCGATAGCCGATATCCCACTCGAACGTTCGCCAGTACATAATCGCCGAGGGTCACCGGGAGGGCTGGGAAAGAGTCGAAGTCCCTGTCCCCGCGCTTTCCAACATAGGCGAGCGAGCCGCCCGTCACCAGCCGACCGGCTGTCCAGTCCGCGGCGAGGTTCGCGCTGTGCCTCGGGCGCCGAGGCTCCGCCGACCGTTGGCCGGCGCCCACTCGGCGCTCGCGCGCGTCGAGCCATGTGTAGTTGGCGCCGATCCGGAGCCCAGCGGCCGGACTCACCTCCGCCGAGGCCTCGACGCCCCGCCTTCGGCTCTTGCCGGCGGCGTTGCGCACGGTGAACGGGAAGACGCTGAAATCCTCGACGATCTCGCCGCTCAGTCGGTTGCTGAACGCCGTCGCGCTCAGGCCGAGGCGCCTGCCTTCCCAGGCAATGCCCGCTTCCAGGCCGCGCGACCGCTCTGGCCGGAGGTCGGGATTGCCGATGAAGCTGGTCGGATCGAAGCCGTAGAGGTCGAAGAAGGTCGGCTGAGCGATACCCTCGCCATAAGCGGCATGGAGGCGGAGGCGGTCGAGCGGCCGGCCCACGACTGCGGCGCGCAGGTTCGTGGAGTCTTCGAAGCGGTTGAAATCGTCGTGCCGGACCGCGAGGTCGGTGGAGAGGGCCGATCCCCATTGCGCCCGCCACTCGCCGACAAAGGCGGTCCGGCCTCTCGACCGGCGCTGATCGGGCGCGAAGAAGACCGCCTGGTCCAGAGCGGCGAAGCTCTCGTCCTCGCGCTCGGCGGCGGCGATGAGGACATGGCTCGATCCGCCCGCCGAGAAGCGCCGAACCAGCTTGCCGCCGATCCGAAGCCGATCCGCCAGCGTCCGGTTGAGAGGCACCGCGCCATTGCGATTGCGGTTCGAGCTGTGAAGATACTGGCCCTCCAGCTCCACGCTCCAGAGCGAGTCGGCGGCGAGGCCGAGGCGGGTCCAGGCCCGGACCGCGCCGATCTCGGAGCGCGAGGAATCGAGCGTGTCGGCCCGCCTGAAGAAAGGCGCAGGCGTTCCGTCGAACTCGCTCGTCGCCCGGATATAATGAGCGACGATTCCGAATTCCGAGTCGGGGCCGGCGCGCATGGCGGCCTTCAGCCTTGCCGCGAGGTTGCCGAACCCGTCCCGGTCTCCAGCGCCGCCGCCGAAAATGTCTATCCCGTCGCCGCGCAGCCGGGTGATGCTCGCCGCGACCCCGGCCTCGCTGCCGCCCGCAACCACCCCGACATGGCCGCGGGCGAAATCGCGGCTGCCATATTCGCCGCTCGCGATCAGCTTCGTGCCCGAAAGCGGATCGGCCCCTTCCACCGCGATGACCCCGCCCAGGGCCTCCGACCCCCACAAGGCCGATTGCGGACCGCGAACGATCTCCATCCGGGTTAGGCCGTCGGCGGCAATCGTCTCGAACCGCGCTTCGTTACCCGAAGCGGGGTCGTTGAAGGCGATTCCATCGACGAACAGGAGGCTGTGATTGGCCTCGGCGCCCCGGATCCGGATCTGCGTGAGCGACCCCTGGGCGCCGGAAACCGCCACGGACACCCCGGGGGCGAGGCGCGCCAGGTCCGATATGAGCGGCACGCCGAGCGCTTCGATGCGCCGCTCGTCCACCAATGTGACCGATGCGGGGCTCGATTCCGCCGGAACCGGTTCGAGAGACGCTGTGACGACGATTGTTTCGTCGGGCTGCGCGTCTGCCGGCGCCGCCGCGGCGGCGGCCAGATACAGGATGAAAGTCATGAGGATCCTCCTTGCAACGACACATGTCGTCTCGGAGGAACCGCGGGCGGATTTCGTCCCCGGCGCCACGCATGATCGGCTGGTCCCGGCCGGGTGCGGACGACGGCGAAGGCAGGTTCCTGACTCTCGGCTCGCGCCGATCACAGTTGCGGGCACAGCGCCGGATTCCCGCCGGCTTCCCATTTCACCCTTCCCCCGCCGAGTGAACGGCGTGAAGGGCACCTTCGCTGGGCGGGCGCTGTAAGGCAGCCGGCGGTTCGCGCGCAACCCCCGTCGGCAACTTGCCATTTCGCGACCCCTTGGCTACAGGGCCGGCACGACTTTGCTCGAGGCTGGTCGGAACCAGCCGAATCCAAGGAAATCGACGACATGAAGAACGGCGCCCATCCCGATTACCATATGATCAAGGTGCAGATGACGGACGGAACCACGTTCGACACGCGCTCGACCTGGGGCAAGGAGGGCGACACCATGACCCTCGACATCGATCCCAAGGTCCATCCGGCCTGGACCGGCGGCACCGGCAAGATGGTCGACAGCGGCGGCCAGGTCGCCCGCTTCAACAAGCGGTTCCGCGGGCTGACGCTGGGCAAGAAATAAGGGCGTCAAAATCCTCCCCTGCATTTGCAGGGGAGGGGGACCATGCGAAGCATGGTGGAGGGGGCCTTTCTGACTCTGAAGAACCCCTCCACCGCGCTTCGCGCGGTCCCCCTCCCCGAGAAATCTCGGGGAGGAATGGTCCCGGCGCCAACGCCATGACTTTTTCTCCGATAGCGCCAGTTCTCGAAACCCCGCGTCTGCGCCTCCGGGGCTTCAGGGCGAACGATCTCGACGCCCAATGGGCTTCGATGACCGATCCGGATGTCGTTCGCTTTCTGGGCGGCGTCCCCCAGTCGCGGGAGGAAACCTGGCGCAAGATCCTCGCCTCGCCGGGCCTCTGGGCGCTGGTGGGTTACGGCTATTGGGTCGCCGAGCGGCGCGAAGACGGCGCCTATCTCGGCCAGATCGGGTTCGCCGATTTCAAGCGCGACATGACCCCCGGCATCGAGGGAATCCCCGAAATGGGGTGGATCATGGCTTCGGCGGCGCAGGGGCAGGGCTATGCCACCGAGGCCGTCCTCGCCGCCCTCGCCTGGGCGGACGACGTGCTGGGGGGCCGAGAGATCGTCGCCATCATCAGTCACGACAACGGCGCCTCGATCCGGATCGCGGAAAAGGCCGGATTCAGCAGCCGCGAGGAGGCGGTCTACAAAGGCGAGCCGATCCTCCTGTTCAGGCGCCCGGCGCGCTGACGGAGGTGTCCGATCCCGGACGCCGCCTGTGCGGGAGCGGACGCTTTTTCGCTCATCCGCCGTTCACGAAAACAGGTGTAATCGAGGGAAAGCCGTCACGATCGGGGAGTTGGCACAACTCCTGCTACGATTGTGGCAGGCCGGCCGGAGAGCCGAAGGGGGATATATGCAATTCGGCGCTCGCCGCTCGCCTTCATGGCTTTGGCTCATCGGCTGTTCCACTTGCGCGTTCGTGGCTTCCCCGGCGCTCGCCCAGGAAACCGGCGACGCTGCTGCGCCACAGCCGACCCTGCCCGCGGCGGTCGAGAGCGCGAAGACCTTCCTTCCCGCCGACTTCGCCCGCTTCGCGCCGCGCAACGCGCTCGACATGCTTCGCAACGTTCCCGGCTTCACCATAAGGGAGGCGACCCAGGAGCGGGGGCTGGGCACCGCCACCGGCAACGTCCTGATCAACGGCCAGCGCATTTCGGGCAAGTCGAACGACGTCATCACCGAGCTGAGCCGGATACCGGCGTCCAACGTCGTCCGGATCG
>DASVUW010000015.1:0-3850 GCA_036386845.1 Allosphingosinicella sp.
CTGACCCTTGCCTGACGGTCGCATTCATGGGCTATTCAATGGTCGGGCTCTATGCCAATTCCCGAACAGCAAAAGCAGTAACCCCAAATGCGTATCCTTTCCGCCTTTCTCGTCGCCGCGACGGCCTTGAGCGCAGCCGCGTCCGCCCCGGCCACGGCCGGTCCGCGCGAACGCGATCAGGAATCCGCGTTCAAGGGCGCCCAGTCCGGACGGATCATTCCCCTCAGGGCTATCGAGGGCAGGATCGTCCCGCAGATGCGCGGCTTCGACTATCTCGGCCCCGAATATTATGCCGACATCGGGCGCTACCGCCTCAAATTCCTTCGCGGCCAGCGGGTCGTCTGGATCGACGTCGACGCCCGCACCGGCGAAGTGATCGGCAAATCGGGCTTCTAACCTGGCCCGTCGCCCCGGCGAAGGCTGGGGCCCCGGCGGGTGAAGAACGCCGAGCCTTTCACCCCCTGGGGTCCCAGCCTTCGCTGGGACGACGGGTACGGCCATGAAACAATTGGCCAGCATGCCGGTTGGGCGGCTATTGAGCCCTCGATACAGCAACAGGGGAGTGCGATGCGGGTCCTGATCGTCGAAGACGAGCCCAATCTGGGGCGGCAGCTGAGAGCCACGCTCGAGGGCGCCGGTTATGCGATCGACCTCGCCACCGACGGCGAGGACGGCCATTATCTCGGCTCCACCGAAAGCTACGACGCGATCATCCTCGACCTCGGCCTCCCCGAGGTCGACGGCCTGACCGTGCTCGACCGCTGGCGCAAGGAAGGGATTGCCGTCCCGGTTCTCGTCCTCACCGCCCGCGACAGCTGGTCCGACAAGGTCGCCGGCCTCGACGCCGGCGCCGACGATTATCTCGCCAAGCCCTTCCAGACCGAGGAGCTGATCGCCCGGCTCCGCGCCCTCATCCGCCGCGCCTCGGGCAACAGCTCGTCGGAGCTGACCGCGGGCGACGTCCGGCTCGACACCCGCTCCGGCAAGGTCACGCTCGACGGGGAGCCGGTGAAGCTCACCGCCCAGGAGTATAAATTGCTCTCCTACCTGATGCACCACAAGGGCAAGGTGGTCAGCCGCACCGAGCTGATCGAGCATATCTACGACCAGGATTTCGATCGCGATTCGAACACGATCGAGGTCTTCGTCACCCGAATCCGCAAGAAGCTCGGTCCCGACGTCATTACCACCATCCGCGGCCTCGGCTATTCGCTGGAAGATTGAGGATGCTCACCGTCGCCCCAGCGAAGGCTGGGGCCCTAGGGGGTGAAGAGCACCGGCGCCTTTCACCCGCTGGGATCCAGGCCTTCGCCGGGATGACGACGGCCGCTACACGCTGCATTCATGGATTCCGGATCAAGCCCCGCATGACGATCCGATGAAACGCCTCAGCCTCCCCCGCCTGATCCGCCGAGTGCCGCGCGCCGCCCGCACCGGGTCGCTGACCCGGCGGATGATCGGAGTCTCGGCCCTGTGGATCCTCGTGCTGCTCGGAGCCGGCGGCTATACGCTCGACCGGGTCCTTACTTCCGCGATCACCCGCAATTTCGACGCCCAGCTGGAATATGTGCTGACCGCCCTGCTCGCCTCGGCGGAGGTCGGGGCGGAGGGCGAGGCCTTCCTCAACCGCCCCCTCGCCGACCAGCGCTTCCTCGAACCTTATTCGGGCCTCTATTTCCAGATCAGCGCCGTCGCCAACAAACCTAAGAGCGCCTCGACCGACATCGACCTTCCCTCGCGCTCGCTGTGGGACCGAAAGCTCAAGGTGACGAACACGCATAACGACGTCGGGCTTCACGTCTACGACAGCCGCGAGCTCGAGGGCGAGACGCTGCGTGTGGTCGAGCGCGACATCCAGCTTCCAGGTTCGCCGACGCGCTGGCGGTTCCAGGTCGCCCAGAGCCGCGAGGATCTCGACGACCAGATCAGCGTGCTTCGGCGCACTCTGATCCGCTCGTTCGGGATCCTCGGCCTCGGCCTTCTGGTCCTCGCCGCCCTCCAGGCGCTTTACGGGCTGTGGCCGCTGCGCCGGGTCCGCCGGGCCATCGCCGCCATCCGGTCGGGCGAGAAGTCGCGCATCGCCGAGCGCTTCCCGACCGAGATCGAGCCCCTCACCGAGGAGCTGAACGCCCTTCTGGAGCATAATGAGAAGCAGGCCGAGGAGGCGCGCCGCCACGCCGGCAATCTCGCCCATGCGTTGAAGACCCCTCTCACCGTGATCACCAACGCCGCCACCGCCCGCGACCCCGATCTCGCCAACACGGTGTGCCGCGAGGCGACGACGATGCGCCGCCAGGTCGACCACCACCTCGCCCGAGCCCGGGCCATCGGCCGCCGCTCCTCGGCCCAGGCGCGCTCGCCGGTGTGGCCGTCGCTCGAGGCGGTCGAGCGAGCGGTCACCCGCCTTTACGAAAAGGTCACCGTCGACCTCGCCGGCGACAAGGCCGCCTCGGTCCGGGTGGAGCGCCAGGACCTGGACGAGATGCTGGGCAACCTCATCGAGAATGCCGCCAAATATGGCGGGGGCCGGGTCTTCGTCACGGTCAAGGCGACCCCCGAATGCGTCGAGATCGAGGTCGAGGACGACGGCCGCGGAATCCCGGCGGAAGAGCGCCAGAGCATCTTCGACCGAGGCGCCCGACTCGACACCGGCAAGCCCGGAACCGGCCTCGGCCTCGCCATCGTCCGCGACGTGGCGCAGATCTACGGCGGCTCGGTCAGCCTCGAGGAGAGCGAGGACCTGGGGGGATTGCTGGCGCGGTTGAAGCTGCCTTTGTGCAGTTGACCCGTCGCCCCAGCGAAGGCTGGGGCCCCAAGGGGTGAAGACCGCGGCGCCTTTCACCCGACGGGACCCCAGCCTTCGCTGGGGTGACGGGGTTAGGCTTGCCTTTCCCCCCGACCCGGCGCAAATCCCGCCGCGATGAGCGCTTCCGTCCATCCCATCCGTCCGGGCCGGGCCCCCTCGCTCGACCCGATGATCCAGCTGGTCGCGGGGGACCTCAATCATGTCAACGCGGTCATCCTCGACCGGATGCAGAGCCCGGTCGCCCTCATCCCCGAGCTTGCGGGCCACCTGATCGCCGGCGGCGGCAAGCGGATGCGGCCGATGCTCACTCTGGCCTGTGCCCGGCTGCTCGACTATCAGGGCGCCCGCCACCACAAGCTCGCCGCGGCGGTGGAGTTCATCCACACCGCGACCCTTCTCCACGACGACGTCGTCGACGGGTCGGGCCTGAGGCGCGGCAAGCGCACCGCCAACATCATCTGGGGCAATCCCGCCAGCGTCCTGGTCGGCGACTTCCTCTTCTCCCGGAGCTTCGAGCTGATGGTCGAGGATGGGTCGCTCCGGGTCCTCAAGATCCTATCCCGCGCATCGGCGGTGATCGCCGAGGGCGAGGTCGACCAGCTCACCGCCCAGCGCCGGATCGACACCGGCGAGGATCATTATCTGGAGATCATCCAGGCCAAGACCGCGGCCCTCTTCGCCGCCGCCTGCCGGATCGCCGCGGTCGTCGCCGAGCGAAGCGAGGAGGAGGAGTCGGCGCTGGACTGCTACGGCCGAAACCTCGGCATCGCCTTCCAGCTGGTCGACGACGCGATCGACTATTCGTCCGACCCCGGAACGATGGGCAAGGGCGTCGGCGACGACTTCCGCGACGGCAAGGTCACCCTCCCCGTCATCCTCGCCTTCGCCCGGGGCTCCGCCGCCCAGCGCCGATTCTGGCAGGAGGCGATGGAAGGCAGCCGAACCTCGGACGACGACCTCGCTTTCGCCAAACGCCTGCTCGAACAGAGCGGCGCCCTCTCCGACACGATCGGGCGCGCCCGGACCTACGGCCAGCGCGCCATC
>DASVUW010000016.1:0-2979 GCA_036386845.1 Allosphingosinicella sp.
ATTCCGGCGCAGGCCGGGATGACGGCACTGCCTGACGGAATCGTTTACACTTCGGCCCCCGCCCACACCCGAAAACCGCGGTTTTCCGCCGCTGGCCCGCATCTTGCTGATTAGCGGACATGCTGAAGAAGGCCTTAAGACTTTTCGTCATCAAGACCCGCCTCGAAGCCTGGGCGATCATCTACGCGCTCGCCGTCGGCGGGGTGACCCGGGGCTTGCACTATACCGCCCAATATCCCGGCGTCGGCGGCTGGCTCCTCTTCGCCTGCTGCACCGGCGCGGTCTTCATGGCCGGCGCGAAGATCCTCGATGCGACGAGGGGGCCGAGCCACCGGCGGTCGACGCTTCGGCGAATAGTGGCGAGAGCGCGGGCCTGACCGTCGCCCCAGCGAAGGCTGGGGCCCCGGCGGGTGAAGAACACCGCGCCGTTCACCCCCTGGGGTCCCAGCCTTCGCTGGGACGACGCGGCTCCCAACCCTTGGCACAATTTCCCAAACCTAGGTGGCGATAAACCCCACCCGCCGGCGCCCACCACTCCATTTTTCGCGGTTTTCCGCCATTTCCTGCACTTGGCACGGCCCTTGTAAACATGTCGGCAACCGCTTCGGGCGGGGAGCAAACAGGTTTCAAGGAGCAGGGAAATGTCCAATTATCGCAAGATCAGTGAGAATGTAGCGGCCGCGGTTCTGGCGGTCGTCCTCTCGGCAACGGCCGTCGGAGCCGCGGTCGGTCCGGCCCGGGCGGTCGAGACCGGTCCTGCCCTCTACGCTTCGGCGCCGGGCGCCTCCGCCCGTGCCTGAGACGGTCCACGTGCCCGCCGATAAGCTGGTGCGGATGCCGCCCCGGCCCGGCGGCCCCCGCCTCGACGAGACGCCCCGCGGCGCCCGTCCGGCCCGGCCCGCTTCCGGTTTCATGGAGTTCCTGCCGATGAGCATCTTCTCCCGGACCCGCGACATCGTCGCCGCGAACTTCGCGGACCTCCTCGACAAGGCCGAGGACCCGGCGAAGATGATCCGGATGATAATCCTCGAGATGGAGGAGACCCTGGTCGAGGTTCGATCGAGCGCCGCCCGGACCGTCGCCGACCAGAAGGAGATTCACCGGCAGATCGCCCGCCTGGACCGGCTCCAGGAAAGCTGGGCCGAGAAAGCGGAGCTCGCTCTGAGCAAGGGCCGCGAGGACCTCGCCCACGGAGCGCTGACCGAGAAGCAGAAGATCGCGTCCCTGGCCGAGAGCCTTCGCTCCGAGATCGACATGCTCGACGAGGCGATGCGCGCGTCCGAGGCCGACATCGCAAAGCTCCAGACCAAGCTCCGCGAGGCCCGCCTTCGCCAGACCGCGACCCAGAGCCGCCTCGAAAGCGCGAACCAGCGGGCCCGGCTTCGTGAGATGACGGCCGGCCCCAGGGTCGACGAGGCCTTTTCCCGCTTCGACGCGCTCGAGCGGCAGGTCGATCATGCCGAAGGCCGAGCCGACGCCCTGATGCTCGGCGCTCCGCCCAGGACGCTCGATGAGGAGATCGCCGAGCTCCGTAATGCCGACAAGATCGATGCCGAGCTCGAGGCCCTCAAGGCCAGGCTCGCTCAGGACCGGGAAGGATGAGCGATGGAGGACTGGATCTACCGGATCATGAACGCCCGCAACCCCAATTGGCGGACTCTCGCCACTCACCCGGCGGCGACCGGGGCGAGGGAGGCCCGCCGCGAATTCGAGACGAACAGGAGGGAAAGATGAAGAAGAGTTTCTATCTCGACAAGGCCAACGGCAAGGTCTTCGGGGTCTGCGCCGGCCTGGCCAACCACATGAACTGGGATCCGACTTTCGTCCGGGTGGCGGTGGTGATCCTGACCCTCGCCACCTTCCCCTGGGGCCTGGTGGCCTACGGGGCGGCGGCGATGATCGGCAAGAAGCGTCCCGCCGGCGCCTATGGTGAAGAGCCTGCCGCTCCGGCGCTTCGCACCTCGACCTTCGAGATGAGCCGCTCGATGCGCGACATCGACCGCCGGATGGCCGAGGTCGAGACCTACGTCACCGCGCAGAACACCCCTCTCGCCCGCGAGATCGAGAGCCTGCGCTGACGAGCGGAAGAAGGAATGGGAGGATCTGATGAGCGAACCGATGACGATGATGGCGATGGCGGGCTTCGGCCTGGCCGCGCTCGGCATCCTGCTCTTCGCCGCCTTGAGGGGCTGGCAGGGCTGGCTGGACCTCAAGCGGCTGGAGCTCGCCGGCGCCGAATCCCGGCCGTCGAGCCACGGCGGAATGGCCGAACGGATCGAGCTTGCCGACCTCAAGGAGCGGATCCGCAAGCTCGAGACCATCGCGGCCTGCATCGATCTTTGAGAGATCAAAATCCTCCCCGGCAAATGCCGGGGAGGATTTCAGCGCGTCGCCTCCAGCCTCAGCCTCTCCACCGTCCCATCCCGCCGCACCCGGAAGATGTCGCCGTAATCCGTCTCAGCCAAATCCGCCGGTCTCGTCCCGCCGAGCCCGGCTACGATCTCCGGCACGGTATTGCTGTGGCCGACGATCAGCACGGTTCCCGCCTCCGCCTTCGCCCTCGCAACCAGCCCCGGAGTGTCGCGCGGATCATATTCCCGGGGCGTCAGCCCGAGCGTCGCGGCAATCGGGGCCGCGGTCTCCCGCGCCCGCCTCGTCGTGCTGACATAGATCGCCGCCGGCCGGTCCTTCCCGAACCATGAAGCCAGCCGTGCCGCATTGGTCGCGCCCTCGGCGCTCAGCGCCGGATCTGGCCCCTGCGCCTTCTGCAAATGCCGCATGACATACCAGCTCGAACCCGCGGGTTCCCCCGGAGTCGAGGCGCAGGCGGCGGTGGCGAGCAGCAACAAAGCGGCGAAGGGACGGAACAAGGTCATGGTGTCGCTCCTTTCCCCTTGAGCCTGCCGTGCCGGGCGCCGCTTCACAAGGGCCGCGACACGGGGTACGGGCCCACGAGCCGCAACGAACAGGGTAGAGGAT
>DASVUW010000017.1:0-1657 GCA_036386845.1 Allosphingosinicella sp.
GTGGTCCTCACCCGCCTGGACGGCGACGCCCGCGGCGGCGCGGCGCTGTCGATGCGGGCCGTCACCGGCAAGCCGATCAAATTCTCCGGCGTCGGCGAAGGCATCGACGCGCTTGAGGCCTTCCACCCGAGCCGCGTCGCCGGCCGGATCCTCGGCATGGGCGATGTCGTCAGCCTCGTCGAGCGGGCGCAGGAAACCATCAAGGCCGACGAAGCCGAAGCGCTCGCCCAGAAGATGGCGAAGGGCCAGTTCGACATGAACGACCTTCGCTCCCAGCTTCAGCAGATGCAGCGCATGGGCGGCCTCTCGGGCCTCGCCGGCATGCTTCCGGGCATGAAGAAGGTCCAGGGCGCGATGGCGCAGGGCGGCATGGACAACAAGATCCTCGTCCGGATGGACGCGATGATCGGCTCGATGACCAAGCGCGAGCGGGTGAAGCCCGAGCTCCTCAACGCCAAGCGCAAGATCAGGGTAGCAAAAGGATCCGGCACGACCGTCCAGGACGTGAACAGGCTGCTTAAAATGCACCAGGAAATGGCCGGCGCCATGAAGAAGATCCGCAAGATGGGCGGATTGGGCAAGTTGGGCGCGATGTTCGGCGGCGGCGGAATGGGCGGACTTTTTGGCGGCGGCGGCCCCCCGGGGGCTCCCGGGGGGTCCCCCGGCGGTTCCGCGGCCTCTCCCGGGGGGTTCCCCGGGCTTCCCGGCGGTGGCTCCGCTCCGTTCAACCTGCCCCCCGGCTTCGACAAATTCCTCAAGAAGTAGATCAGTAATCGTTTTTGAAAGGACAGTATAATGGCAGTCTCTATCCGTCTTTCCCGCGGCGGCGCCAAGAAGCGCCCCTACTACAAGATCGTGGTTGCGGATTCCCGCACCGGCCGCGACGGCAAGTTCATCGAGCGCATCGGAAGCTACAATCCGATGCTCCCCAAGGACAGCGAAGAGCGCGTCAAGCTCGACTCCGACCGCGCCCGCCACTGGCTCTCCGTCGGCGCCCAGCCGACCGACCGGGTCGCCCGCTTCCTCGACGCCGCCGGCGTTCGTGAGCGCACCGTCCGCCAGAACCTCAAGAAGGGCGAGCCGGGCGAAAAGGCCAAGGAGCGCGCCGAGGAGCGCGCCACCCGTGAGGCCGAACTCGCCGCAGCCGCCGCTGAAGCCGCCGCCGCTCCCGCTCCGGAAGCCACCGGCGGCGACGAAGGCGAAGCCACCCCGGCCGACCAGGCGCCCAACGAAGGCCAGTCGACCAGCGAGCCGGCCGAAGGCGCTCCCGAAGCGGCTCCCGCCGACGGCGCTGAAAAGGCTGAATAATCTTGGCCGATGAAGTGACCCTCGCCGCTGTTGCCGGAGCGCATGGCATCGGCGGCGAGGTTCGCCTCAAGCTGTTCGCCGAAGGGCTGGACAGCCTGAAGCGTCACTCCGAAGTGATGGTCGGCGGTCGCCCGCTGACCATCCTTTCGGTGAAGCCCGGCGCGATGCCGATCGTCCGCTTCGACGGCGTCTCCGACCGCAACGCGGCCGAGGCCCTCCGAAGCCAGCTCGTCACCGTCTCCCGCGCCGCCCTGCCGCCGCTGGAGGAGGGCGAATATTACCACGCCGACCTGATTGGCCTGCCCTGCGAAAGCCCGGACGGCGAACCGCTCGGCACCGTGATCGCGGT
>DASVUW010000018.1:0-5507 GCA_036386845.1 Allosphingosinicella sp.
CTCCGCCCGCATCGGCAAGGCTGAACGTCTCGCCGTAGGCGAACCGGCCGATCACGGCTCCGGCGGCGGGCTGGGCGAGGAGCCCAAGGCCTACGACCACCGGTGAGAGGTAGCCGACCGCGTAGACGAGCAGGCCTTGGCCGACGACCTGGCTTCCGAAGGAGAGGATGAGGAGCGGGGTCCAGTCGTCTGGAATGATCTTCTGGCCTAGCGCCAGCGAGAGGATCAGGAGGGGAAGGGCGCCGGCCGCGGTGGCGATCGCGAGCACCGGCATCGGCGCCATCGTCTTCCTGGCCCGGTCGACCGCGATCAGGTAGCCCGTGTAGAGCAGCCCGGCGGCGAGCGCGAAGAGATCGCCGGTGAAGTTCTCCGGCGACAGCTCGTAGCTCGATCCCATCAGCAGCGCCGCCCCCGCCGCCGCCAGAACCAGCGCGGCCGATTGCACCGCCCGCGGCAGCCGTCTCAGCATGACGAACCCGTAGAGGACCAGGACGAAGCTGGAGGCGTTGCCGAATAGGCTCGCATTGGCGAGCTTGGTCAGACCGATCCCGACATGCCAGGCGGCGAGATCGATGGCGAGGAACAGGCCGCCCGCGGCGACGATGGCGACCAGGCTCCACGCGGGCGGCTCACGTCCCGACTGCTGGCGCCACGCCAGAAGGGCAAGGAAGGGGATTGCGAGCGCCAGCCGCCAGAAACCGGAGGCGACGGGGCCGACGTCGGTGAGCCGGACCATCCACGGGCCGAGCGCAAGGATGAGGTTGCCGACGATCAGCGCCGGAAAGGCGTAGCGGCCAGCGGGCCCGGCGGCGGATGATCGAGATTGCTGCATTGTGCCTGAAGGGCCGCTAGGGGTCCCGGCTCGCCCACGTCAAGGACAGTAGATGCCGACCCTTTTCGACCCGATCCAGCTGGGCGCCGTTCTCTGCCCGAACCGAATCGTCATGGCCCCCCTCACACGCGGCCGGGCGACGCGCGAGCATGTGCCGACCGAATTGATGGCGGAATATTACCGCCAGCGCTCGAGCGCCGGCCTGATCATCACCGAGGCGACCGGAATGAGCCGGCAGGGTCTCGGCTGGCCCTATGCGCCCGGAATCTGGAACGAGGAGCAGCGGGAAGCCTGGAAACCGATCGTCGAGGCGGTGCACGAGGCGGGCGGCCGGATCTTCTGCCAGCTCTGGCACATGGGGCGGGTCGTCCACCCCAGCTTCCGGGGCGGCGAGCCGCCCGTCTCGGCTTCCGCCACCACCGCGCCCTACAAGGCCCATACCTATGAAGGCCGCCAACCTTATGTCGAAGCCCGGCCGCTTCGACTGGACGAGATACCGGGCCTGCTCGACGATTATGCCCGAGCCGCCGCCTACGCGATCGCCGCCGGCTTCGACGGAGTCCAACTCCATGCCGCCAATGGCTATCTGATCGACCAGTTCCTGCGCGATGGGACCAATTTGCGCGACGACGATTATGGCGGCCCGATCGACAACCGCATCCGGCTGCTGACCGAGGCGACCCGGGCGATCGCCGACATGGTGGGACCGGAGCGGACCGCGGTGCGCCTTTCGCCTAACAGCGAGACCCAGGGCTGCGAGGAGAGCGACCCCGAAGCCTTGTTCACCGCCGCCGCCGCCGCTCTCGCCGGGATCGGAATTGCTTTCCTCGAGCTTCGCGAGCCCGGGCCGGAAGGGACGTTCGGCAAGTCCGACGTGCCCCCCGTCGCGCCCGCGATACGGAAGGTCTTCCCCGCGCCCCTCATTCTCAATTCCGACTTCGACCTGGTACGCGCACAGGCGGCGCTCGAGGAGGAACGCGCGGACGCGATCAGCTTCGGCCGCCCCTTCATCTCCAACCCGGACCTGCCGAAGCGCCTGCTCAACGACGTGCAGCTCGCTCCCGACACGACGGCGACCTGGTACAGCCAGGGCCCGGAGGGCTACACGGATTATCCGGAGGCGGAGTCCGCAGCCCCGTGAGCGAGGCGGAGGCCCCGCTCTGCTTCCTGTGCGGCCGGCCGGTCGGCACCCGGGTGGAGCGGCATCATCCCGTGCCGAAGAGCCGGGGCGGCCGCGAGACGGTCCCGGTCCACCCCGTCTGCCACCGGGCCATCCACCGGGCGGTCGACAACAAGGCCCTCGCTCGGGACTATGCTTCGGCAGCTGCACTGCGCTCGCATCCGGAGCTCGAGCGATTCATCGCCTGGGTGGGAAGCAAGGACCCGGACTTCCACGTTCCGACCCGCCGGGGCCGAAAGTGACAATCCGGCAAATTCTCAAGCGCGTCCTCCTGACAGCCGTGCTCTCCGGCGCAGGGCTGCTCCTTTTTTGCTACGGATCCGCGGTCCGGGAGCCGACAGTCCGCAACGCCCGGGTCACCGTCGCCGACTGGCCGGCCGGTGCGCCTCCGCTTCGGCTGCTGCTCATCTCGGATGTCCATGTCGGCGGACCCGATATGCCCCCGGCCCGGCTGCGGCGGATCGTCGGGCAGATCAACCGGCTCTCCCCCGACATTGTCCTGATCGCCGGCGATCTGGTGACCGACAAGCGCCTCGCGACGCGTTATTATTCGCACCAGGAAGCGGTCGCGCCTCTGGCGGGGCTCCGCCCGCGCTTCGCCACGATCGCCGTGCTCGGCAATCACGACCATTGGCGCGACGCCGCTGCCGCCCGCCGGGCCCTTGCCCTCGCCGGAATCAAGCTGCTCGAGAACCAGGCGGTTCAGGTTGGGCCGGTTGCGGTCGGAGGGTTGGACGACGACTTCACGGACCGGGCGGACGTCCCCGGGACTCTCGCAGCCCTTCGCGGCCTAAAGGGGCCCAGGCTGATTCTCAGCCACAGCCCGGATCCGTTCCCGGACACGGGCCCGGACGTGTTCCTCATGCTCGCCGGGCATACGCATTGCGGCCAGATCGCCCCGCCGCTGATCGGCGCGCTCTCCACCATGTCGGATTACGGGGACCGCTACGCCTGCGGGGTCGTCCGGGAGGGCGGCAAGACCCTGGTGGTCACGGCAGGACTCGGCACCAGCGGGATCCCACTTCGAATGGGCGCCGTGCCCGACATGTGGCTGGTCGAAGTCGGCCGCTAGATCAGCCTAAGCGCACTGATCCCGACGAACAGGCCGATCGCCAGGAACAAGGCCCCGAGCCCGATCCTGATGCCTTTGAGGGGCGCCGATTTCGAGAGCGAGTCTCCAAGCAGCGCCGCCGGCAGGCTCGACAGCATGATCCCCGCGGTCGCCCCCGCAGCGGCCAGGGCGAAGGCGTCGTAGCGGGCGGCGAGGGCGAAGGTCAGGAACTGGGTCTTGTCGCCGAACTCGAGCACGAAGAAGGACGCGGCGGCGACGAGGAAGGGGCCGGCACTCGACGTTCCGGCCGATTCATAGGGCCTCGGCCGGATCAGCCCGGCGATCCCGGCGAAGACCAGGGCCAGGGCGACCAGCAGCGACAGCGCCCTGAGGACGACCATGTCGTGGACGAGGATTCCGCCGAACGCCGCGATCAGGCTGTTGGCGAGCGCCGCGGCCAGCACTCCGGCAAGGATCGGGAGAGGCCGCCGGTAGCGCGCCGCGAGCGCGATGACGAGCAACTGGGTCTTGTCGCCCCACTCGCCGAGCGCGGCGGCGACGAAAGTGGTGAGAAGGGCTTCCAAGGGCTCAGCCGCCCGAATATCAGGCGCAGAGCCGGACCGAAACCGAGGCGAGCATCGCCTCCGCCGCGCTCTCCTCCATCCGCTCGCAGCCGATCGCGTCCTGGAGCCGCCCGAGATAGAGCGCCCGCGGGCAGCCGCCGCGATCCTCGGCGACGGCCCGCTCGAGCGCTTCGGCGACCCGGACGACCGGGGTCAGCCCATAGGCCGCCGCGAGGACCTTGATCCCGCTCAGGCTTTCCGCGAAGTCGCGCTGGGAGAAGCCCCTGGCCGCGCCTTGAAGGCTTGCGAGGCGCTCGCAAAGCTCGGCCCGTACGAGCATCATTCCATCCGCTTCCGACCGCATAGCCCCGCTCCCCTCCTGGATCGGGACGACGATGCGCCGATATGGTTACCGCTTCGTTAAAGCGCGCAGGGGCCGCCGGAATTACTGCGTGCCCGTTCGGGCCCCTGCCCAGGGGTTCGCAGCCACAGGGGATCCAAAGGCCGTTCCCGGCGGCCCGGCTTCGAGCGCGTCGTAGATCGCCCGGGCGGCCGTCGCGATGACGGCGGGCCGGTTCGAGCCGCCGCGCGCGAAGAAGGCGACCGCGATCCGGCGTCCGCTCGGGGTCGTCAGGAAACCGACGTCGCCCGTATAGCCCGAAAGAGTGCCCGTCTTGTGCTCGACGGTCGCGCCGGGGGGAAGGATTCCGCGGATCCGGTTGGAGCCGGTCGCGCAGCGCCGCATCATATCCCGGAGGAGATAGCGGCTGTGAGAGGTCAGCGCGCCCTCGGAATCGATCAGCCGAAGCAGGCCGAGCATCGCGATCGGCGTGCTCGAATCGCGGACATCGCGCAAATCTCTCCGGTCGCGGAGCAGCTGCGCGATCGTTCGATCCACCCGGATCCCGCTGAGGCCGTGGCCGCGCAGCCAGGCATCGATGGCTCCAGGCCCGCCGAGCGTTCCCATCAGCAGATCCGTGGCGCGATTGTCGCTGCGCGTGATCATCGCGTCAATCAGCTTCAAGGCGGATGTGCCTGCCACGGGATCGTCGAGGGTCCGCCGTCCGGCGTCAACCTCAGCAAGATAGGCAGCCGCGACGGCAATCTTCATCGTGCTGGCCATTGGAAAGGGCTGCTGGCCGTTGAAGCTGATCGTCGCCCCGCTTGCCAGATCCAGCGCCGCGATGCCGTACTCCCCGGGATTCTCGGAGGCCATGGCCGCGAGCCGCTGCTCCAGCGAACGCAGGCGCGGGCTGTCGTCGGCCCAGGCGGGTTGCGCAAAGAAGACCAGCAGGGTCGCAATCAAGCCAATGAATCGCATCGGAGCTCCTCGGCAGCGCTGTCGCCCAGCACTCGGCCGGAGGGGAGGGACGGGAGGGTGTATCACCGGGCCAGCATAGCGCCGGTTCAGCTGGAAACCACGAATGCACTTTGGTAAACGGGCACGTTCGTCGCAGCTGTGGCTCGATACGGCGCTGTAACGGTGAGATTGCCCGCTCGCGCCCGCGGATCCGGGCTGCCCGCCTTTTCCGCTGCTCGGGCTTCGGGACGGGCCGCGCCCTTGACAGCGCCCCCGCTTCGCGGCAGAGGCGGCCGGGCATATGAGCGGCGGGGACGCCGCTTTTATTTTTTACGAAACCCCGTTTTTTTGAGAGGCTGTCATGGCCAAGCCGACCACGGTCAAGATCAAGCTCGTCAGCACCGCCGACACCGGCTTCTATTATGTGACGAAGAAGAATCCGCGGAACATCACCGAGAAGATGACCTTCCGCAAATACGATCCGCGCGTGCGCAGGCACGTCGAGTTCAAGGAAGCCAAGATTAAATAATCTTGCCTCCCCATGCAGAGCATGGGGAGCGGGACCATGCGAAGCATGGTGG
>DASVUW010000019.1:0-2339 GCA_036386845.1 Allosphingosinicella sp.
CCGCGCTCGGCATCGACGATTGCATCGCCTTCGACGTCTCCGCCGTCTGCACCGGCTTCCTCTACGCCCTCTCGGTCGCCGACAACATGCTGAAGGGCGGGATGGCGGATTATGCGCTGGTCATCGGTTCGGAGACGTTCAGCCGGATCCTCGACTGGGACGATCGGACGACCTGCGTCCTGTTCGGCGACGGGGCGGGGGCGGTCCTCCTCCGTTCGGTCGACGCCCAGGACAAGGGCGTGCTGGCGATGAAGCTCCACGCCGACGGCCGCCACAACGACCTCCTCTTCGTCGACGGCGGAGCCTCGACGACCGGCACGATCGGCAAGCTGAGGATGAAGGGCAAGGAGGTGTTCCGCCACGCCGTCGTCAACCTCGCCGCCGTCCTCACCGAGACTCTGGAGGCGGCCGGCCACACCGCGGACGAGGTCGATTGGGTGGTCCCGCACCAGGCCAACAAGCGGATCCTCGACGCCACCGCGAAAAAGCTCGGGCTCGATCCGGCGCGGGTGATCGTCACCGTCGACCAGCATGCCAACACGTCCGCCGCCTCGGTGCCTCTCGCCCTCGACACGGCGGTGAAGGACGGTCGGATCAAGCCGGGCGACCTCATCGTCCTCGAAGCGATGGGCGGAGGCTTCACCTGGGGCGCCGCCGTCGTCCGTTACTGAAGCATGGAGCTACGTAAAACCCGAATGCGCATTGCGGGCATTTCGCCGCAATAGCGGTTTGCACTTAAGTGCAAGCTGCACTATGCTTTTTTGATTGCCCCGGGGGGAGGGAGAAGAAATGGCGGACGCGGGAACCATCAGGCGGCAGGACGCCGGAACCTTGACGCGCGCCGACCTTGCGGACGTCATTCATCGCGAGATCGGTCTTTCACGGGCCGAATCGGCCGGGATCGTCGAGCGGATCCTTCATCATATGTGCCACGCACTGTCCGAAGGGCAGAACGTCAAGATTTCCGGCTTCGGAAGCTTCATCCTGCGCGACAAGGGCGAGCGGGTCGGCCGCAACCCGAAGACGGGAGTCGAGGTTCCGATCGCGCCCCGCCGGGTGCTCACCTTCCGCGCCAGCCAGATCATGCGCGAGCGGATCGCCAAGGGCAGCTGAGGCCTCTCGCCATGGCGGACGCCCCAGGCAAGAGCGAACAGGCCTTCCGGACGATCGGCGAGCTCGCGTCCGAGCTGGACGTTCCCCAGCATATCCTGCGCTACTGGGAGAGCCGCTTCCCGCAGCTGAAGCCGCTCCAGCGCGCCGGCAACCGCCGCTACTACCGGCCGGCCGACGTCGCTCTCGCCCGGCGGATCCACCGGCTCCTGAACCAGGACGGCTATACGATCCGCGGAGTCCAGCAACTGCTCGCCAGCGGGGGCGGCGAGGCTGAGACCGCTGCGCCCGCCGCGGCTCCGGAGCCGGCGAGCGAACGGGGCGACTTCCCGCTGGACCAGCTCAAGGCGATCCGGCGCACACTGGCCGAGGCGCTCAATGCTTAAATCCTCCCCGCGATTTCGCGGGGAGGGGGACCAGGCGAAGCCTGGTGGAGGGGTTCTCCGGAGTCAGTAAGGCCCCTCCACCAAGCTGCGCATGGTCCCCCTCCCCTGCGAATGCAGGGGAGGAATTACTCCGCGTCCGGCCCCAGCTCCGGGTCCAGGTCCCTCGGCCGGATGAAGCGCACCAGCTTTCCGGACCCCTGCAGAACCTCGGCCCAGCGCCCGGCCGGAAGCGCGAGCTCCGCCACCGTCCCGGTCGGATATTTCACCTCGACCTCGCCTCGAAGCCCGCCTTCGTCGCGCCGGGACAGGCCTAAGGCCAGCTCCTCAAGCCCCGGATTGTGCCCCACCAGCAGAAGCCGCTCCACCGAGTCCGGGGTCGCCCGGACGATCTCCATCAAGATCCCGCTCGAGGCCAGATAGAGGCGCTGGTCGAATTGCGGGCCGAGCGAGCCATACCCCGCCGACACCTCCCCCAGCGTCTCGACCACCCTTCGCGCCGGCGAAGCCAGGACAAGGTCGAAGGCCAGCCCCTGCGCCTTCATCTCCGCTCCCACCGTCCGGGCCGCCTTTCGCCCGCGCGGGTTGAGCGGCCGGTCGAAATCGCGGCTGACGGGATCGTCCCAGCCGGATTTGGCGTGGCGCAGCAAAGTGAGGTGCTTCATCCGGCGTCTTCGGCCTGTCTCGGTTCGAGCGCCTGATGCCCGAAAGCCGGGCCGGTTGAAAGCCGGGTCCGAACCCGCTCCACCGCCTCGGCGAGGTTTAGCCGGCGGATCGGGGTCCCGGGCGGGAAGGCGGAGAGCAGCCGGGTCGGGGTTGCCGACGAAAGGAGCACGAAGACGCCCT
>DASVUW010000020.1:0-2943 GCA_036386845.1 Allosphingosinicella sp.
GAATCTCCTCTCCACCACGCTTCGCGCGGTCCCCCTCCCCGAGCGAGCTCGGGGAGGAATGGGTAGGAAGGCCGTCACGGCTTCAAAATCCCGCGCTCGCGCAGGTAGCCGAGCAGGGGCAAAAGCGGCATTCCCAGGATCGCGAAGTGGCTGCCCTCGATCCGGTCGAACAATTGCGCGCCCGGACCCTCGATCCGGTAGCCGCCGACGCTCCACCTTATATGCTCATATTCCCGGTCGAGATATTCCTCGAGGAAGGCGTCGCTGAACGACCTCATGGCGAGGACGACGGTCTCGCATTGCCACCATATCGCTTCGCCGTCCTCCGCAAGCACTGCGGCCGAGTGAAGGCAGTGGGTGTCGCCTCTGAGCGAAACGAGCTGGCCGCGGGCCTCATCGCGGGAGGCGGGTTTGCCCAACAGGGTGCCGTCGCCGCGTTCCAGGACCTGGTCCGAGCCGAGGACGAGGTCCCCCGCGCCCGCCGGGACCGAGAGCGCCTTCAGCTGGGCGAGCTCCTCGGCCACGCCCCGCGCATCGAATCCGGCGCCCCAAAGCCCCGCCTTCGCCGCCGCCTCGTCCAGCTCCGCCTCCACCGTCTCGAACGGAACGCCCGCCGCCTCAAGCATCTGCCGCCGGGCGGCGCTCTTCGAGGCGAGCAGGAGCCTCACGCGCCTTCCTCCGCGCCGCCCGCCGCCGTCGAGTCGTGCCTTTCGTTGCACAGCTTGACGATGGCGAAGGCCGTCTCCTCGATCGACCGGCGGGTGACGTCGATCACCGGCCAGTCGTTGTCGGCGAAGATCCGGCGGGCGAAGGCCAGCTCGGCATTGACCGCCTCTATGTCGACATAGTCCGTCTCTGGCGCCTGGTTGAGGGCGAGCAGCCGGTTGCGCCGGATCTGAACGAGCCGGTCGGGATTGGTCGTGAGACCGACGACGAGCGGGTGCCGGAGCGAGTACAGGGACGGCGGCGGAGGCGCTTCCGGGACGAGCGGGATGTTGGCAACCTTGAAGCCCCGATTGGCGAGGTAGATCGAGGTCGGGGTCTTGGAAGTCCGAGACACTCCGGCCAGGACGATGTCGGCCTCCTCCCAATTTTCCGAGCCGATGCCGTCGTCATGGGCGATGCTGAACTGGATCGCGTCCACCCGAGCGAAATAGGCGGCATCGAGCGCATGCTGGCGCCCGGGCCGGCCCGCCGCTTCGCGGCCGAGGACGACCGACAAGGCATGGGTGACCGGATCGAGGGCGGCGACGGCGTGAATCCCGCGGCGTCGGGTCTTCTGCTCCAGATCGCGCCTCAGGGTATTGTTCACGAGCGTATAGAGGACAAGGCCGGGCCTGCGCTCGACATCGTCGAGGACCCGGTCGAGATGGCCTTCCGAGCGTACCATCGGCCAGAGGTGGCGGCGGACGTCGACACCCTCGAACTGGGCCAGGCAGGCATTGGCGATGACCTCCAGAGTCTCACCGGTCGAATCGGAGAGGAGGTGGAGGTGGAGGGTGGTCACTAAATCGCCTTCGCTCGGCCCGTCATCGCGCGGAACGTCATCCCAGCGAAGGCTGGGATCCCGGCGGGTGAAAGGCGCCGGCGTTCTTCACCCGCTGGGGCCCCAGCCTTCGCTGGGGCGACGACGGGAGGGGTCATCACGAGGCGAGCATTCTCTAGGCGCGGCTGTGGATAAGCATGTGGGAATCGCTAGCTCAAGCCTCGGGAGCGTTGCAAGCGCGGGCTTTGCCCCCGCAATCCGCTTTTCCGTCCACAGAGTCGCAAAGGTTAACAAGTCCTTACCGGCAAGCTGTGGAAAGCGGGGATGGACGGCGCGAATCCGCGGGCTTCCGCCAACGCTTGAGAGTCAAGCTGTTTGCAAAATCGGGCGAAGCCAATAAACCCCGCGACGCGCCTTCCTACAACCTACAACAGACTCTCTTTATATAAGATTCTTATAGAGAGTAGAGCGGAGCCCTTGCCCTGATGGCCGTCGCCGACAAGCCTCTGCTCAGCGTCCTAAAGGGCGGAAAAGCCGAGAAAACTCCGCTTTGGCTGATGCGCCAGGCCGGGCGCTATCTGCCCGAATACCGGGCCCTGAGGGCCGAGAAAGGCGGCTTCCTCGACCTGGTCCAGGACCCGGACTCCGCGGCCGAGGTGACCCTCCAGCCCATCCGCCGCTTCGGGTTCGACGGAGCGATCCTGTTCTCGGACATCCTCATGGTGCCCTTCGCTTTGGGCCAGGATCTTCGCTTCGAAGCGGGGGAAGGACCGCGCCTGTCGCCGACCCTGGTCGACTCGGCGCTCGCCGGCCTCGACTCGGCGCCCGCCCGTCTGGAGCCGGTTTACCTTACTGTGGAGAAAGTCGCGAAGTGTCTCCCGGAAGCCACGACTTTCCTGGGTTTCGCCGGAAGCCCGTGGACGGTCGCCACCTACATGGTCGCCGGCCAGGGCAGCAAGGACCAGGGCGAGGCTAGAAGGCTCGCCTATGGCGATCCCGAGGCCTTCCAGGCCATCGTCGACTCCATTTCCGGGCTCACCGTCGACTATCTCTCGCGCCAGGTCGAGTGCGGGGTCGAGGCGGTTCAATTGTTCGACAGCTGGGCCGGAAGCCTGTCGCCGGCGCAGTTCGAGCGCTGGGTGATCGCCCCGACCGAAGCGCTCGTCGCCGCGTTCAAGGCGAGGCATCCCGATACGCCCGTCATCGGCTTCCCGAAGGGCGCCGGAGGCAAGCTCGCCGCTTATGCCCGCGAGACCGGAGTGGACGCGATCGGGCTCGACGAGACGGTCGACCCGGCCTGGGCCGATTCCGTCCTTCCGCCGGACCTGCCCGTCCAGGGAAATCTCGACCCGCTGGCGCTGATCGCCGGAGGCGAGGCGCTTGAAACCGCGGTGGAGCGCATCCTATCTAGCCTCGCGGGGCGACCGCATATCTTCAACCTGGGGCATGGCATCTTG
>DASVUW010000021.1:0-7727 GCA_036386845.1 Allosphingosinicella sp.
ATCGAGATGAAGCGCTCTTCCAGCTCCCGGGTCTGGAACTGGGCGCGGACCAGTATCGCGACCTGGTCGAGCGTGAGCCCGCCACGCTGGCGGCCCTCGATCTCCTCGCCGATCCGGCGCGCCTCCTCGGGCCCGTCCCAGACCCCGACCACCTGGACCTTGTCGCCGCCGTCATGCTCGGTCCAGAGCGTCTTGCCGAGGCGGCCGCCATTATGGGCGATGAGGCCCGAAGCCGCGGCGAGGATGTGCGGGGTGGAGCGGTAATTCTGCTCGAGCCGGACGATCTTGGCGCCGGGGAAGTCCTTCTCGAACCTCAGGATGTTGGCGACCTCGGCGCCTCGCCAGGAATAGATGGACTGGTCGTCGTCGCCGACGCAGCAGATGTTCTTGCGCTCCTGCGCGAGCAGGCGGAGCCAGAGATACTGGCTCTGGTTGGTGTCCTGATATTCGTCGACCAGGATATATTTGAAGCGGTTCTGGTAGAGCTCCAGGACTTCGCGATGCTCCTTCAGGATGACGAGCATGTGAAGGAGGAGATCGCCGAAATCGCAGGCGTTGAGCGCCCTCAGCCGCGCCTGATAGAGGGCGTAGAGCTCGGCGCCCTTGCCGTTCGCATAAGCTTCGCTCTCGGCCGCGTCGATCTGCTGGGGGGTCCAGCCGCGGTTCTTCCAGCGGTCGATGAGCCCGCCGAGCATCCGGGCGGGCCAGCGTTTCTCGTCTATGTCATTGGCCGAGATGAGCTGCTTAAGGAGGCGGAGCTGGTCGTCCGTATCGAGGATGGTGAAGTTGGACTGGAGGCCGACCAGCTCGGCGTGGCGGCGGAGCATCTTCGCCGCCACCGAGTGGAAGGTGCCGAGCCAGGGCATGCCTTCGACGGCGTCGCCGACGTGCCTGCCGACCCTTTCCTTCATCTCGCGCGCCGCCTTGTTGGTGAAGGTGACGGCGAGGATTTCGGACGGCCAGGCGAGGCGGGTGTAGACGAGGTGGGCGAGGCGCGCGGTGAGGGCCGCGGTCTTGCCGGTGCCGGCCCCGGCGAGCACGAGCACCGGCCCCTCGGTGGTCAGCACCGCCTCGCGCTGAGGCGGGTTGAGGCCGGCGAGATAGGGCGGTTCGGGGGCGGGGGCGGACTCGGGCACGAACCGACGGTTAAGCAGGGGGCAGCGTGCGCACAAGCCTGCGGAAGTGGGGGTCAAATCGGATCAAGATTGCGTTGACCTTCGGCTTGTGCGGCAGCAACTTTCACGTCCCTCTTGAGGAGCAAACGCCGTGGCCACCAATCCTGTCCAGATCCAGCTGAAGCCCTTCGCCCAAGGATTCATCACCTGCAATGCGCACGCCGCCTATTTTCAGCGCGTGACATTGACATGGAACGGAGGAGGGGTCGTTTTCCAGGGGACCGGCGAAAATGTGGCTATGACCGACCCGGCCGGAGAGGACCTGTACACATTGCCTGCGAGCGCCGAACCGTTGACCGTTTCGGCCAAATTCGAATATTCCACTACGGGGCCGAACGGACCGTTCAATCTGGCGCAGGTAGAGGAGCCGGTGATCCACAAGGGGCGATCGGCGACGATCATCGACGTAGCCTCCGAGGACAGCAAAGATAACGACGACAACGACTCCATTCTTTCGTTGACGCTCATCGGCGTCAGAAACCCTTGAACTTGAGCCCGCCCGCGGCGGCGCACCCGGTTCTCGACGGCGGCGCGGCTATCCGGACTGAGTGCCGCTAGCCGGTGCGCCGGAGCAGCGTGATCTTCGCCTTGCCGTGGCTCCGCTCCGAGTCGACCTCGTACCCCTCTGCCGCGACGGCTTCGCCGCGGCCGGTTTCGACGCTCACCCAGCCGCCCACGGCGACATCGAGCTTCGCAAGCACGGGCAAGGCGAGACCGCTGCCATAAGGCGGATCGAGGAAGGCGAGGTCGACGGGGTGGGGGAGGGCGGCATGCTCCGCGCCGCGGGCAAGCACCTCCCCGGAGGCCTCGAGGGCGGCGATATTGGCGCGGATCGAGTCCACCGCCCGGCGGTCGTTCTCGACGAAGACGCAATGCGCCGCGCCGCGCGACAAGGCTTCGAGGCCGAGCGCCCCCGAACCCGCGAAGACATCGGCGACCTGAAGGCCCTCGAAGCTTCCGACCCGGCTTGCGAGCATCGAGAAGAGCGCTTCGCGGACGCGGTCGGCCGTGGGGCGGGTGTCCTGGCCCTGCGGCGCGACCAGCGGACGGCCGCGCCATTGGCCGGCGATGATCCTCACCTACTTAGTCCTCCCCGGCCTTTGCCGGGGAGGGGGACCGCCCGAAGGGCGGTGGAGGGGCTCTTTTCTCGGACGCCGCAGAACCCCTCCACCAGGCTTCGCCTGGTCCCCCTCCCCGCAAAATCGCGGGGAGGATTTTTCTCCGCTGCCCTTCAGCCCCTTCCGGAAGGCGACCAGATCATGCTGCCGCACCTCGTCGACCGCACCGACAGGGAGATCCGCGAGAGGGAACGGTCCGTAGGCGGTGCGCAGGAGGCGGGAGACCTGGAGGCCGAGATGTTCGAGGACCCGCCGGACCTCGCGGTTCTTGCCTTCGGTGAGCCTGAGCTCGATCCAGGCATTGCGGCCGGTCCGGCGCTCGAGATTGGCGTCGATCGAGCCGTAGCGGATGCCCTCGATCTCGACTCCCTGGATGAGGTCCTCGAGCCGCTCCTGGCTGATCTCGCCGAAGACCCGGGCGCGGTACGTGCGCTCGACTCCCGACGAGGGAAGCTCCAGCTGGCGCTTCAGCTCGCCGTCGGTGGTGAGGAGGAGGAGGCCCTCGGTGTTGAGGTCGAGCCGGCCCACCGGCATGACCCGCGGCAGGCCGGCCGGGAGCCGGTCGTAGATGGTCGGCCGGCCCTTGGGATCCCGTTCGGTCGTAAGGAGCCCGACCGGCTTGTGGTAGCGAAACAGCCGAGCCGGGGCCGGCGCCTTCACCGGCCTGCCGTCAACGGTGACCCCGTGGAGCGAGGTGAGCAAAGTGGCCGGGGTCTCGACGACCTTGCCGCCGATGGCGATCCGTCCCTCCGCGATCATGCGCTCGATCTCGCGGCGCGAGGCGATCCCGGCGCGGGCGAGCAGCTTAGCGATCCTTTGATCGTCGCGCTGAGCGCTTGGGCCTTTCGAGTCCCTCGGGCTTTCCTGGGCTGGGGGGCGGGGCGGGGGCAGTGCGTTTCTCCTCGCGAGTAGCCGGACGGGCGGAAATATGCGCTCAGTCGATCCGCCCGCCATGGCACCGGAGCCCTGCGCGCTCGTTACGCCAGAGAAACCGATCCCCGGTGGGCAAGGGCGCGCATTAGATGTTGTTCGGCAAACGTGAAAGGGCGATCCGACGGATCCTCATCGTCGAGGACGAGCCTCTCGTCGCCTTCGACAACGAGCATCTGCTTCGCGAATGCGGCTACGAGGTCGTCGCGACCGTCGACACGCTCGCCGACGCGGTCCGGGCGCTGGGCGAGGAGGAGATCGATCTGGTCCTCAGCGACATCCAACTGAACGGCGACGGCGACGGAATGGACGTCGCCCGGGCCGCCGGCGCAAGGCAGGTGCCGGTCCTGTTCGTCACCGCCAATTGCCCGCTCGAAGCGCGTGGGCTCGGCATAGGATGTCTCGCCAAGCCCTATACGGACAAGGTTTTGAAGGCGGCGCTGGATGCGCTGGACCGGAAGCTGTCGGGGAAGAAGGTGGGAAGGCTGCCGGCGGGTCTGAGCCTGTACGAAGAGGCTTGATTTGCCTCCCCAGCGAAGCTGGGGAGGGGGACCAGGCGAAGCCTGGTGGAGGGGTAGAAGGCTCGATCCTTGAGGTTCGCGCGCAAGACGGCTTAGGCCTGCGCCTTCTACCCCTCCACCACCTTCGGTGGTCCCCCTCCCCATCTGACGATGGGGAGGCAATTTATTCCAAAGCCGAGTTCACCTGATCGTGGAAGTGCCGGATCCCCGTTTCGAGAGTCCCCAGAGTCAACTCCTTCAACACACCGGCCGCGAGCCCCTCCTGGCCCAATGCCGCGGCACGGTAATCTTCGCCGCCGAAGACGCCCTCGTCGAGAAGCGCCCAGCTTCGAGCCCAATGGTCCTCCTCCTCCGGAGTGGAGGGGGGCTGCGGAATCAGCATGAAATCCTCGACCAGCGTGCGGCCGACGCCCTGAGGCATGAGCACCATCAGGTTCACGTAATCGGGGCTCATGATCATGATCGTCGCCGGGAAGAGCTGATAGGCGAAGGTGATCACGGCCCGGAGCGCCGACCAGTCCCGATGGTCGATCTCGGCGAGATGGTCGATTCGGCCGACCGCGGAGCGCTGGTGGCGGCCAAGGACATCGGCGGCGGTCACTCCATCGGTGAAGAACTTGGCTATCGTCGGCGCGTGCAGGCGCTGGACATGGTAGCTTTCGAGGAACGCGTCCATGATCAGCTTCCAGTTGGAAGCGACGTCGTGGACCCGGCGGCGGTAGAGGTGGTGGCTCGCTAGGCCGAAGGCGTCGAACTCTGAGGCGAGCGACTTCGAATCCGTGAAATCCGCTTCCCCGCGCGCGAACCAGATCAGCCCGCCGGCCTCGCACGAGGGGAGCTCGGCGAGCCCGAAGCGGCTCCTGTCGAGCCCGGGGAAGGTGTCGGCGCGAGGCATTCCGGCGAGCGCTCCGTCGAGCGAATAGGACCAGGCATGGTAGGGGCAGACGATCCGCGGAGCGCAGACCGCCTCGCCGCCCTCGATCAGCCGAGTGCCCCGGTGCCGGCAGACGTTGTAGAAGACGCGCGCCTTGCCGGCCTTGTCGCGGGCGAGGAGGAGGGGCAGGCCGAAGCCGTCATGCGGAACAGCCATGTTGGAGCGCGGCAGGAGGGCGGAGGGCGCGATGACCTGCGGCAGGCGGCGGAACAACCGCTCCTGTTCGAGCTCGAAATTGGCGGGATCGGTGTAGGCGGACGCGGGCACGGTGGTGATCGCCTCGCCGTGAGTGCTTTCACCGCGCGCGATCACTCCGGCCAAAGCGAGTTGCCCCTCAGTAGGGCGAAGGCGGCTGGGCATGTCCATCGGGCGAGAAACTGCGACTGAGCCGACGTGAAGGCAAGCGGCAATTCTCCCGTCGCCCCAGCGAAGGCTGGGGCCCCGGCGGGTGAGAACACGGCGCCTTTAACCCCCGGGATCCCAGCCTTCGCTGGGATGACGGAGGAAATGAAGGCTCTAGCGGGGCGGGCCGGACGCGTTACAAAGGGTCATGAGCACCAGCCCAAATGCCGCCGCCGCGAAGCCGGGATTCTTCGCAACCGTCGCGCCCTACCTTCGCTCAAGGCCGATCGCAGCCTTGCTGCTCGGCGTGTCGAGCGGCTTCCCGCTCGCCTTGCTGCTCGGCACCATGACCTTCTGGCTGACCAAGGTCGGGATCGACAAGAAGACGATCGGCTTCGCGGTCGGGCTCACCACGCCTTACACGCTGAAATTCCTGTGGGCGCCTTTCATCGACCGGATCAAGCTGCCGGTTCTCACCGGGCTGTTCGGGCAGAGGAGAGCCTGGCTGTTCTTCATCCAGGCCCTGCTCTTCGGATCGGTCTGGATGCTGGGCTTCAGCGACCCAGCGAACAATCTCGGCGCGTTCGCATTCTGGGCGATCGTCACGGCCTTTCTCGGCGCGACCCAGGACATCGTCACCGACGCTTACCGGATCGAGATATTGTCGGACGAGGAGCTTCCGCACGGCACCGCCATGAACCAGTTCGGCTATCGTCTCGGCGCACTCGCAGCGGGCGTCGGCACCATCACCATGGCCTCGTCGGAGGGGCTCGGTCTCGGATGGGGCGCCGCCTACGGCTTCACCGCCTTCTGCGTCCTTCCTGGGGCCGTCGCCGCGCTCTGGGCCGGACGTGGGCTTCACGACCGGGTGATCGAAAAGGAGCCGATTGAAAGCGTCGGCAAATGGCTGGAGACGACCGTGGTGGGGCCCTTCCGGGAATTCCTCCGGCGGCGCGGCGCCGTTCTGATCCTGCTGTTCGTGCTGGTCTACAAGCTCGGCGACGCGATGGGGCAGATCATGCTCAACCCGATGATCGTCGAGCTCGGCTTCAGCGACACGGAGTTCATCGTTATCAACAAGGGGGTCGGTTTCTGGGGCCTTATCGTCGGGGTCGCGCTCGCGCCGCCGTTCATGGCATGGCTTGGAATGGGCCGGGCCCTGTTTGCGTCGGGCGTGCTGATGATGGTCAGCAACGGAATGTTCGCGATCCTCGCGATGCAGGGCCATTCGAACCTCTGGCTGACGATCGCCGTGGTCACAGAGCAGGTGACGAGCGGAATGGGCCTCACCGTGTTCGTCACCTATCTTTCGGGCCTGTCCAATCTCGCTTACACCGCGACCCAGTTCGCGCTGCTCTCCTCCTTCGCCGCCGTCGGCCGAACCTGGCTGACTTCGCCGGCCGGGATCATGGCCGAGTCGCTCGGCTGGCCGGGTTTCTGGCTGATGACCATGGCGGTTGGAGTTCCCGGGCTCCTGCTGCTCTGGATCCTCTGGCGGCGCGGCTTCGTCGTCGACACGGTGCGCCAGCCCAGGAGCGAGGACGACGAGACGGAGGCTGGGGAGGGAAAGCCTCAGCCGGCCACGGGCTGACCCGAACACCTGGGCAACGAAGGCCAAAACCTCGTCGCCCCAGCGAAGGCTGGGGCCCCGGCGGGAGAATCGCTCAGCGCCCTTCACCCACTGGGATCCCAGCCTTCGCTGGGATGACGTTAAGTCGGCGCCTGCCCGTTCGCGTTCAGCACCTCACCCGCCAGATACAGCGAGCCCAGGATCAGAACGATGGGCGGCCGCTCGCGGTCGGCGTGGCGGGCGATCCAGTCGAGCGCGGCCCGGACGTCGGCGGCGGCGAGCGAGCTCAGGCCGGAACCGCGCGCCGCGGCGGCGAGATCGGACGGAGCGTGATGCGGGTGGCCGGGGACGGGGACGGCGTGGAGAGTCGCGGCGCGGTTGGCGAAGGGCTTCAAGACCCCCGCCATGTCCTTGTTGGCGAGAAGGCCGAGGACGATGTGGAAGGGGCGGTCGCTTGGCACGTGGCTCCGGAAGAAGTCGGCGATGGCGCGTGCCGCGGCGGGGTTGTGGCCGCCGTCGAGCCAAAGCTGCGATCCCCTCGGCAGGACACCGGCGAGCGGCCCCGGCGCGAGGGGCTGAAGCCGGCCCGGCCAGTCGGCCCAGCCGATCGCCGCGCGCAGGGCCGGCTCGGGCACCGTCAGGGTCCGCTGGGTCCGGAGCATCGCCACGGCGAGCGCGGCGTTCATCGCCTGGTGCGCCCCCTGCAGGCGGGGAAGGGGCAGCTGGAGCTTCCCCCGGTCGTCGCGATAATGGAGCTTCCGGCGGTAGACGGTCGCATCCCAGCGCTCGCCGCGCGGCATCCAGACCGCGCCGGCCGTCGCCGCCGCCTCGGCGATACGCTCCGCGAGCCGCTCGGGATAATGCTGCGTGACCAAAGGCACTCCGGGCTTGGCGATTCCGGCCTTTTCGGCGGCGATGTCCTCGATCCGGCTTCCGAGGAACTGCTGGTGGTCCACCCCGAGCTGGGCGATGCCGCACACGACGGGTGCCGCGACGACGTTGGTCGCGTCGAGCCGGCCGCCGAGGCCCACCTCGACGATGCACGCGTCTGCGGGCTGCCGGGCGAAAGCGAGGAAGGCGGCCGCGGTGGTGGCCTCGAAGAAGCTGATCTCCATCCCCGCCGCCGAGTCCAGAGCT
>DASVUW010000022.1:0-9426 GCA_036386845.1 Allosphingosinicella sp.
CGAGCCGCTGCAGGATTTCACGTTGCCGCTCCTCAGGCACCGTCACCCCCGCCAGCTCCGCGGTGCGCGCAGGGCGGTACGCGACCGCGCGGGTCGCGACGGGCGGTGCACCTGCACGTACCACTTGCGAGGCTTCGCCGCCGACCATGGCCAGCGCGAGCCGGGTAGCGATCTGCAGCCCATTCTCCAGAAACGCCGGATCAACCCCCCGCTCGAAGCGGCTGCGGGCATCCGAGGTGAGACCGAGCGCCTGACCGGTGCGGGCGATATGCTCGGGATCGAAATAAGCGCATTCGATCAGGACATCTTTGGTCGCCTCGGTCACGCCGGAATGCTCACCCCCCATGATGCCGCCGATGTCGTGGACGGCGGCGTCGTCGGCGATGACGGTCATGCTGGCGGACAGGCGATAGGTCTTGCCGTTGAGGGCGAGCACCTCCTCGCCGTCCCGTGCCCGCCGGGCGACGACCGCTCCGCTCAGGTTCGCCAGGTCGTAGACGTGGAGCGGCCGCCCGTAGCTCAGCATGACGTAGTTGGTCATGTCCACGAGCGCGCTGATCGGCCGCTGGCCGACCGATTTCAGCCTCTGCTGGAGCCAGGCCGGCGAGGGCCCGTTGCGCACCCCCCGGATCACCCGGCCGTAGAAGGCGGGGCAGCCGTCCGGATCGTCCGTCCGGATCTCGACCGGGCACGGGAAGGCGCCTTCGATCTCCCTCGCCTCGACGGGCTTCAGCCTTCCGAGCCCGGCCGCCGCGAGATCGCGGGCGATCCCGTGCACGCCCATGCAATCCTGCCGGTTGGGGGTGACGTTGACCTCGATCACCGGATCGTCGAGCCCCGCCCATTGGGCATAGGAGGTCCCGACCGGCGCTTCGCCGGAAAGCTCGATGATCCCGTCATGCTCGTCGCCGAGCTCGAGCTCGCGGATCGAGCACATCATCCCGCGGCTCTCGACGCCCCGGATCGCGGCCACCTTCAAGGTCAGGTCGCTTCCCGGAACATAGGCGCCCGGAGCTCCGAACACTCCGAGCATCCCGGCGCGCGCATTGGGGGCCCCGCACACCACCTGCACCGCCTCGCCCGTCCCGGCGTCGACGGTCAGCACCTGGAGCTTGTCCGCCTGAGGATGCCGCTCGGCGGTGAGGATCTTCGCGATCGTGAACGGCGCAAGCCTGTCCGCGGCGTTGTGGACGCCCTCGACCTCGAGCCCGACCGCGGTGAGCGTGTCGACGACCTGCTCGAGCGAGGCCTCGGTCTCGAGATGCTCACGGAGCCAGGAAAGGGTGAATTTCATCGTATCTTCCTCCCCTCCCTGGAAGGGAGGGGCTGGGGGTGGGTAGGCGAGCGAAGCGAGACTTCCTCGGCGTCGGAGTTTCGGCCGCCTTCGGCGAACCCACCCCCGACGCCTCCCTTCCAGGGAGGGGAGGTATGCATCCTCATGCCCCCACTCCCCCGCTCAGCGTCGGCACGTCCAGCGCGGCGAAGCCGTAATGCCTAAGCCACCTCAGATCGCCGTCGAAGAAGGCTCGAAGATCGTCCATCCCGTATTTGAGCATCGCCAGCCGGTCGATCCCGCAGCCGAAGGCGAAGCCCTGCCATTCGTCCGGATCGAGCCCGCAATTGGCGATGACCCGGGGATGGACCATTCCGGAGCCGAGCAGCTCCATCCAGCCTTCGGTGCCGCCGAGCACCCGCCGCCCCTTGACCCGGCTGAATCCGACGTCGACCTCGGCCGAGGGCTCGGTGAACGGGAAATAGGACGGACGGAGCCGAAGAACGATGTCCTCCCGCTCGAAAAAGGCCTTGAGGAAGGTCTCAAGGGTCCATTTCAGGTGGCCGAGGTGGATTCCCCGATCGATGACGAGACCTTCGACCTGGTGGAACATGGGGGTGTGGGTGGCATCGCTGTCGGAACGATAGGTCCGCCCCGGAGCGATGATGTAGATGGGCGGCTTGCGCTCCAGCATCGCCCGGATTTGGACCGGCGAGGTGTGGGTGCGCAAAAGCATCGGCCCCCCCGCGTCATCCCGGCGAAGGCCGGGATCTCGGGGAGACCCGCCGAGACTTTCCTTGCCGAGGTCCCGGCTTTCTCCGGGATGACGGCTATTTCCCTCGCTGCCGTCCGCGCGAAGATAAAACGTGTCGTGCATCGCCCGCGCCGGATGGTCCGGCGGGAAGTTGAGCGCCGTGAAATTGTGCCAGTCGTCCTCGATCTCGGGCCCCGTCGCGACCGAGAAGCCCATGTCGGCGAAAATCTCGGCGAGCTCGTCCATCACCTGGCTCACCGGGTGGACGCTCCCCTGGGGCGCCGCCGCCGCCGGAAGAGTCATGTCGAGGCCTTCCGTCGCCAGCCGCCGCTCCAGCGCCTCCGATTCCAGCGCCGCCTTGCGCGCCGCGATCGCCTCGGTGACGGCCTCGCGCAGGGCATGGATCCGCGGCCCTTCCACCTGCCTCTGCTCCGGCGTCATTGCGCCGAGCGACTTCAGAAGCTGGGTGATCCGCCCCTGCTTGCCCAGCGCCGACACCCGCTCGGCCTCCACCGACGCAAGGTCGGACGCTTCGGCGACGCGGGCGAGAAGCTCGCCGGAAAGTTGCTCGAGATCGGCCATGGCCGCGGCTCTAGAGAATATTTCCCGGCCTTTGAACCCCAACAGCCGACGCTTCGAGGCCATGTTTCACCCAAAGCACCAAAGGACCAAAGAGGCTGCGGCGCATTCGGACCACCGGCTGGACGACGATCATCGATTGGAGCGACGCAGTCGTTCCGACCGGATCGAGCAACACAGGTCGGAGTGCGTTCCGTCGCTCGAATTGCGCCGGCCCCTTTGGTCGCTTTGGGTGAAATCTGGTCCGGGGTGACGGATCAGGCAAAGAGGCGCACAATGCTTCGATGCCCTGGCCCCCGCTCACCGAAGCCCGCGACGGTCCCACCATCGCCGCGCTCCATCTCTACAGCCAGATATTGGGAAAGGCGGCCGTCGCGCTCCTGCCCTGGCGCAACCATGGTTGGCACGTCACACTGCGCGTCCATCCCCGCGGCCTCAGGACCGAGCCTCTCTACGGTCCCGGTGGTCCTTTCGAGCTGGGCCTGGACCTGGCGGGCCATGAATTCACCTTCGCGGACGGCAGCGGAATCCGGCGTCTGGCCCTTCAGCCGACGACGGTGGCGCAATTTCATAACGACCTGATCGAGCTGCTGAAGTCCGCCGGCCATGAAATCCGCATCCACCCGGCGACCAACGAGCTCGACCCGCCCGTCCGCTTCGCCGAGGACGACGCCCCCCGCGCCTACGACCGCGACAGCGCGCAACGCCTGCTCGGGGCGCTTCTGGACGCCGACCGGGTCTTCCGCCTCTTCCGCTCATCCTTCCTGGGCAAGGTCAGCCCCGTCCATTTCTTCTGGGGCAGCTTCGACCTCGCCGTCACCCGCTTCTCGGGCCGCCCGGCCCCGGTCCACCCCGGAGGGATCCCCCATCTGCCCGACGAGATCACCCGCGAAGCCTATAGCCACGAAGTCTCGAGCGCCGGCTTCTGGCCGGGCGGCGCGGGCGGCGGAGGCGATCCCTTCTTCTATTCCTACGCCTATCCCTCGCCGGAAGGCTTCGCCCAGGCCCCGCTGAGGCCGGCGGCGGCGCGTTTCGACGAGGCGCTGGGCGAGTTCGTCCTGCCCTATGCCGAGGTTCGCACCGACGCCGACCTCCTCCTCTTCCTCGAATCCACCTACGGCGCCGCGGCCGACCTGGCCGGTTGGGACAGACCGGCGCTCGAATGCGACCCCGGCCTCCCGGGCGTTCCTCGGCGGCTCTGAGCCCCGGCCTCCCGGCATCGCCGAGCGGAATCAAAGGCAGGATGGTTCGCACAAAGGCGCAAAGGCATTGAGCGATCCCGGCGCGCAGCGCCTTCCCGAAGCCCCCGCCGGGAAAGGGACGAGGCGGCTTCCCCGCGCCGACCCTTCGTCCCTTTGTGCGAACAAAAAACCAGCCCGGGCCGCGGCACGGCGGACGGGGTAAGCGCCCGGTCTTCGCGAGGAAGCGGCATCAGTGCGACTTGAGCCCCGCCGCCTCGAGCGCTTCCATCTGCTCGGACGCACATTTCGTCGCGTCCGTCATGAAGCCCTCGTCCGCCGCCAGGATCTCCGGGGCGCGGTCCAGCCGGTCGATGAAGGCCTGGAGGGGGTAGGCGCCCATCAGCTTTGCCATGGCCGCATTGTCCTCGGCGCTCGGCTTGGCCGCGCCTTCCATCCGCGAGGCGAGAGCCTTGAAGGCGGCATAGTCCGGCCCCTGGTAGAAGCTGACCAGCTTCTTCAGCTTCTCCTCGCCAAGCTCGCGGGCGACGGTTCGGAGCATCCTGTGCGAACCCGCGACGACGGCCGGGCCGGTGCAGGCGAGGTTGGCCTTCAGGACCGAGCGCACCTGCGCCTCCTTGCCGGGATTGAGCGCGACCAGCTGCTTCAGCTCGGCGGGGTCGATCTCCGTGGGCAGCTTGTCGAACTCCTCCCGGTCCGGGATGACCGCGATGAACCGCTCGACCAGCGCCTCGCTTGGCCCGGCCGGCGGCGCCTGCGCCGGAAGGGGTTGCGTCTGCAGTGCTAGAAAGGCGGCGGCGGCGAGCAGCGTCATTCTACTTGTCCTCGTGCTGGCGCGGCTCCCCCCCGGGGGGCGCTGATGGGGCGATCATGTTTCAGGCGCCGCGACTTGTCCAGCGGGCAACAACCGTCACCCCACGAACGGATAAGGCGAGATCGTCTTCTGGGTCTCGTTGAGGGCCAGGGTCCGCCCGGCCGGGGCGGCGGCGCGCTGGGGGCAGCGCAGGCGCGGGCAGATCGAGCAGGCGGGGCCGATTGGGGTGACGTAGGGCTTCGCAAGATCCTCGCCGTCGGCATAGAGGATCCGCGGGGCGTATTTGACGTCGCAGCCGAGGCCGATGGCGAGCTGCGAGCTTTCGCGCGGGTCGAGTCGGACGGCGCGGTCGACGGTTCGGGCGATGGTGAAGAAGCGCGCTCCGTCGGGAGTTTCGACGATCTGGGTCGCGACCCGTCCGGGCGTCTGGAAGGCGGCGTGGAGGTTCCAGCGCGGGCAGGTTCCTCCGAAGCGGGAGAAAGGGAAGCTCTCCCCGGCGAAGCGCTTCGAGACGTTGCCGGCCGCGTCGACCCTCAGCATGAAGAAGGGCACGCCCCGGGCGCCGGTGCGGGCGAGCGTGGTGAGCCGGTGCGAGACCTGCTCCACGCTCGCCCCGAAATCGGCGCAGAGCCGGTCGACGTCGTAGCGGTGCCTTTCGGCCGCGGCGAGGAAGGCGGCATAGGGCATCATGATCGCGCCTGCGGCATAATTGGCGAGGCTCATCCGAAGCAGGCGCCGGGTCGGGACGTCGGGGGCTGCGGCCGTGTCGACCATCCGGTCGAGCATCGGACCAAACTCGACGAGGGCGAGCTGGTAGGCGGCGCCGAAGGTCCGGCTTTCCGGCCTCAGCATGGCCGAAAGCATCAGCCTCTTGCGATGCAGATCATAGGCCTGGCTGGTCGGCTCGAGCAGCTCGGGCGGCACCACCCTCGTATCGATCCCGAACCCCTCCCTGAGTCGCCGGCGGAGCGCCTCGAAAATCCCGGTCGGCTCGCCGAGCGCCCCGGCCAGCGTCTCCGCGGCCTCCTCGATGTAGGGAAAGTGGTTTCGCTGGGCCTGGATGAAGTCGCGCACCCAGACCTCAGGGGTGACCAGCGACGTCTCGTCCGGGACCGCGCCCGCCGGATTCTGCCGCCGCTCGACCAAGGCGGCGTAGAGCCTCGCGATCGCATCGGCGACCGACGGCGCGTTGTCGGCGACCTCGACCAGCTCATACCTCGGAATGCCGATATCGGCGAACAGCGGGTCGGCGAAGATCTCGCCGAGCTGGTCGATCCCGGTCCCGTCAGCCCCTTCGGCGGCGAAGGCCCGAAGGTCGACGTCATAGACCTCGGCGAGTCGAAGAAGCACCTGCGCGGTCACCGGCCGCTGGTTGCGCTCGAGATGGTTGAGGTAGGACGGCGAGACTCCGATCTCGACGGCCATCGCACTCTGGTTGAGCCCGAGGTCGCGCCGAAGCCGCCTCAGGCGGCCGCCCAGATACAGCTTGCGTTCGGTGGCCGGCACGGCGTGAACATTGTCACAGCTTTACATCAGTCGCAAGTCGCGCTGTGACAACGCGACCCTTTTCGATGCGCCTGCCCGGCCGATTTGCGCTTTCATGCGTCGACTTCGTCCACTTCGAGGGCCCAATGACCGACTTCAGCAGCCTGATCCCCGCCCCAGCCGAACGCTTCATCGGCATTCACCGGCCTTATTCCCCGGAGGAGGTTCGCCGGCTGCGCGGCTCGGTCCCGATCGAGCACAGCCTCGCCCGCCGCGGCGCCACCCGTCTGTGGGAGCTTCTCCAGGCCGAGGATTACGTCAATGCGCTGGGCGCGGTCACCGGTAACCAGGCAATGCAGATGGTCCGAGCCGGCCTCAAGGCCATCTACCTCTCCGGCTGGCAGGTCGCCGCCGATTCCAACACCGCAGGCGCCATGTATCCCGACCAGTCGCTCTACCCGGCCAATGCCGGCCCCGAGCTCTGCCGCCGGATCAACCGCACCCTCCAGCGCGCCGACCAGATCGAGCATGCCGAAGGCGGCGCCACCCGCGACTGGTTCGTTCCCATCGTCGCCGACGCCGAGGCCGGCTTCGGCGGCCCGCTCAACTGTTTCGAGATCATGAAGGCCTATATCGAGGCCGGCGCCGCGGCGGTCCATTTCGAGGACCAGCTCGCCTCCGAGAAGAAGTGCGGCCACCTCGGCGGCAAGGTCCTGATCCCCACCCAGGCCCATATCCGCAATCTCGTTTCCGCCCGACTCGCCGCCGACGTCTGCGGAGTCCCGACCCTGGTCGTCGCCCGAACCGACGCGGAGAGCGCCAAGCTGATCACCTCCGACGTGGACGAACGCGACCGGGAATGGCTCACCGGCGAGCGCACCCCGGAAGGCTTCTTCCGCCTGCGCGACGGGACCGGGGTCGACCATTGCATCAAGCGCGGCCTCGCGTTCGCGCCTTATGCCGACCTGCTCTGGTGGGAGACCAGCAACCCCAATCTCGACGACGCCAGGCGCTTCGCCGAAGCGGTTCACCGCGAATTTCCGGGGAAGCTGCTGGCCTATAATTGTTCGCCGAGCTTCAACTGGGAGGCGAAGCTCGACAAGGAGACGATCGCCCGGTTCCAGAAGGAGCTCGGGGCGATGGGCTACAAATTCCAGTTCGTCACCCTGGCCGGTTTCCACAGCCTCAACCATTCGATGTTCGAGCTGGCCAGCGGCTATCGCGACCGCGGAATGGCGGCTTATTCCGAGCTCCAGCAGGCCGAATTCGCCTCGGAAGCCGCCGGCTACACCGCCACCCGCCACCAGCGCGAGGTCGGCACCGGCTATTTCGACCTCATCGCCCAGACCGTTTCGGGCGGCGAGGCTTCAACCACCGCCCTCGCCGAATCGACGGAGGCCGACCAGTTCATCACCGCCGTCGCGGCGGAATAAGGAGACCTGTCATGACCAAGCGATTCTGGGTGATCGGGGGCGAATATGAAGGCCTCGACTTCCGAGCCCTGATCCCGGGCACCGAGACCATGGCCGGCCCGTTCGAGGATGAGCGGAAAGCGAAGACGGAATGGACCAGGCTCAGCTGCTGCCCCGAGAAGAGCGGCTGCGCGACAGTGCGCTATTCGATCGCGGCTGAGACCTTGCACTGACCTGTCCCCTCTCCCGGCGGGGAGAGGGTTAGGAGGAGGGGGCTCGGCGTTCTCGCGACAGGCGCCGCAACCCCTCACCCCCGGCCCCTCTCCCCGCCGGGGAGAGGGGAGCAAAGGAAAGGCGCGGCAGGGTCTCCCCTACCGCGCCTTCCTTGTCTCAGTCGCTGCGGTAGCTCAGGCGGTCGCCTGGCTCTCTTGCGCCGGGAGCGCTCCGCGAGCCTGGGCGACGATGCCCTTGAAGGCGTCGCCCTCGTGCATCGCGATGTCGGCCAGGACCTTGCGGTCGAGATCGACTCCGGCGAGCTTCAGTCCGTGCATGAACTGGCCGTAGGTCAGCCCTTCCTGGCGGACGGCGGCGTTGATCCGCTGGATCCAGAGCGCCCGGAACGAGCGCTTCTTCACCTTGCGGTCGCGATAGGCATATTGGCCGGCCTTCTCGACGGCCTGCTTGGCGATCCGGATCGTGTTCTTGCGGCGGCCGTAATAGCCCTTCGCCTGCTCCAGGATCCTCTTGTGACGAGCCTTGGTCGTCACGCCCCTTTTGACGCGTGCCATTGTCCAATACCTCCTAGTTCAGGCCGTAGGGCGCCCAGAGCTTCACCCGGGCCGTGTCGGCCTTGGCGAGAACTTCGGTGCCGCGGTTCTGGCGGATGTACTTGGCGTTGTGGCTGATCAGGCGGTGGCGCTTGCCGGCGACTCCGTGCTTCAGCTTGCCGGTGGCGGTGAGCTTGAAGCGCTTCTTGACGCCGCTCTTGGTCTTCAGTTTGGGCATTTTCGTCTCCTTGTGCGCCCAGCGGCGCGACGTTTGAGAACGGCCACGGCAGCCCTTGTCGCCGGCCCGTTCGATTCTTCCAAAGCTGGAAAGAAGGCGCGCCTATAGGGTCTTGCGCTTGCCGAGGCAAGCGAAAGGCCCGTCATCCCGGCGCAGGCCGGGATTCCAGCGAGAACAGGCGCTTCGTTCTTCACCCACCGAGGTCCCAGCCTTCGCTGGGGCGATGCGATTCTTTCACAATCGACACAGTTTCACCGACCGCGCGGCATCCATCTGCAATGCACGAGGCGTACCCGATGCCTCGCGGCCGGGTCGACGGCCGTCTGTGAGGAGTGAGACATGGCCAGCAGCTACCCCATGGCCCGCGACGATACTTTGCTCGGCGCCTGCTACGCGATCGGCGAGGATTTCGGGTTCAACCCCTTCTATCTTCGACTTGTCTTCGCCGTCGCGCTGCTGGCGTTCCCCGTTATGGCGCTCACCGCCTATGCGGCCTTGACCGCCCTGGTCACCCTTGCGCGCTGGCTGGTCCCGAACCCGCGGCCGGTTGGGGATTTCGACATGGACGTCCCGGACTGCGCGGACCCCGAGTGCGAGGCGCTCCGGCTCGCCGCCTGAGCCGCGCGGATTCGCTCACCAGGGGACCGGCGCCCCACGATAATCGACGAACGCGCCGGACTCGCTCCTGGCAAGTCCGGCGATCACCCGGCGCATTCCCGCGACGCTGTCCTCGACCTGCAGCGGCGCCTGAGGCCCGCCCATGTCCGTCTGCACCCAGCCTGGATGGAGAAGGGCGAGCGTGACCGGGCGTTCGCTCCAGCCGAGCGCGAGCGCCCGCCAGGCCGCGTTCAACGCGGCCTTGGACGCCCGATAGCCTATATAGCCGCCCGAGCTGTCGGCGATGC
>DASVUW010000023.1:0-3921 GCA_036386845.1 Allosphingosinicella sp.
CATCGCCGATTAGCCCGAAGCGAAGGCTGTACCAGCAGCGCCAGGCCTCTGCCCGGCCGCCCTGCTCGGCGAGGAACAGCCAGGCCGCGGCCCCGCCGCCGGCGCGCGCGCGCGCGACCAGAAGGCGCCCCGGCGGCGGGCAATGCTCGGCCACCAGGCGGAACCAGGCAAGGCGGTCGAAAAGGGAGGGAGCTACGTCGAGGACGCCGCCGGAATCCGCCGCCACCGGGTCGAGCTCATCGAACAGTTCCACCTCGAAGCCCAACGCGCTATCCCCCGGCTCCAAGCCCAGCTTCCCTGCTGTGGCGCACACAGGAGCCACGGTGCAAGCCCCCGATCCGACCCCCCGTCCGCTCGATCACCTCGCTTCAATGGGCAAGCCCGACTCTCCCGCGCTTCTCACCAAGGAGGGATTGCTCGATTATTCGGGGCTGGAGGCCGCGGTCGGCGTGCTCGCCGCGGCGCTTAAGGCGCGGGGTTTCGCGGCGGGTGACCGGGTCGCGAGCTGGCTTCCCAAGACGAGGATGACGAGCCTCCTGCCGCTGGCCTGCGCCCGCGCCGGGCTCGTCCACGTTCCGGTCAACCCGCTGCTGAAGCGCTCCCAGGTCGGCCATATCCTCGCCGACAGCGGCGCCAGGCTTCTGATCACGGGAAAGGCTCGGCTCGCGACCCTTGGTGAGGGAGACCTGCCCGGTGGCTGCGTCGCGGCCGCGGAGGAGGAAGGCGCCGCGATGCTCGCGGGCGGCGAACGGCTTCCGCCATCGAGCGGCGATCCCGACGACCTCGCCGCACTTCTCTACACGTCCGGCTCGACCGGTCGGCCGAAGGGCGTGATGCTCAGTCACGCCAATATGTGGCTGGGCGCCGTCAGCGTCGCCCATTATCTCCGGCTGAGCCGGCAGGACCGGGTGCTGGGAGTCCTCCCGCTCAGCTTCGACTACGGCCAGAACCAGCTGCTGTCGACCTGGGCCGCCGGGGCCTGTGTGGTCCCGCTCGAATATCTCGCCGCGCGGGACGTGATCCGAGCCGTCGAGACGCACGCGATCACGACCCTGGCCGGGGTGCCTCCGCTTTGGGTCCAGCTCGTGGAGGCGCCGTGGCCGCCCGCAGCCGCCCTGTCGCTGCGCCGCCTGACCAACAGCGGCGGCCGGCTTCCGGTGTCGATCGTCCGGCGCCTGCGCGAGCTCTTCCCGGCGGCCGAGCTCTATCTCATGTACGGCCTCACCGAGGCTTTCCGCTCGACCTACCTGGAACCCGCCTTGCTCGACGAGCATCCCGATTCCATCGGAAGCGCCATTCCCTTCGCCGAAGTCATGACGTCAAAGCCCGACGGGACCCTGTGCGCGCCGGGCGAGGACGGCGAGCTCGTCCACGCCGGGCCGCTGGTGGCGAAAGGCTATTGGAACGATCCCGAGCGCACCGCCGTCCGCTTCAAGCCGGCGCCGGCAGGCTCGCTTTACGGCGGGACCGCCGTCTGGTCGGGCGACCGGGTCCGTCAGGACGGGGAGGGCCTGCTCTATTTCGTCGGCCGCGAGGATTCGATGATCAAGACGAGCGGGAACCGGGTCAGTCCGACGGAGGTCGAGGAGGCCGCCGTGGCGAGCGGGGTGGTGACCGAGGCGGTGGCGCTCGGAGTGCCCGACGACCGGCTCGGGGAGGCGATCGCCCTGGTCGTCAGGGGAACTGGGCCCGACGAAGCGCTGCGCAACTTTCTTCGGCGGGAGTTACCGAATTTTATGCAGCCCGCGCATATCGTCTGGCGCGACGAGCTGCCGCGCTCTCCGAACGGCAAGCTCGACCGAGAAGCGATCAAGAGCGAGCTGAGTTCATGACCAAGCCCATGGGGGCGATCCCCGCCGGCTTCGAGGCCGAGGACGGAATGCTTCTGATCGGGGGCCGCCGGGCCGACTCGCTCGTCGAGCAGGCGGGGGACACGCCGCTGTTCGTCTACGATCTTTCGCGGGTCACGGCGCAGGTGCTTCGGTTCCGATCGGCATGTCCCGGCGTTGCTCTGCATTATGCCATAAAGGCAAATACCTATAGTCCACTGTTGAAACATATTAGCAAGCTTGTGGACGGCCTCGACGTCGCTTCCGCGGGCGAGATGAGGGCGGCGCTCGAGACCGGGACGGACGCCCGGGAGATCTCTTTCGCCGGTCCCGGGAAGCGCGACGACGAGCTCGCCGCGGCGATCGCGGCGGGGGTGACCCTCAACCTCGAATCGGAGGGGGAGGCGGATCGGGCGCTCGCGATAGGCCGGGCCCAGGGACGCACTCCCAGGCTCGCAATCCGGGTCAATCCCGACTTCGAGATCAAGGGCTCGGGGATGCGGATGGGCGGCGGAGCGAAGCCGTTCGGGGTCGATTCGGAGCGGGTGCCGGCCCTGATCCGCAAAGTGGTCGAAGGTGGCGGAATGTGGCGAGGATTGCATATCTTCGCAGGTTCTCAGGCCTTGTCCGCCGAAGCCCTGATCGAATCGCAACGGGCGACCGTCGCTCTGGCCGCCGAGCTTGCCGAATCGGCGGGCGCGGTGCCGCCGCTGGTCAATCTCGGCGGCGGCTTCGGGATCCCCTATTTCGCGACCGAGGCTTCGCTCGACGTCGAGGCGGTCGGAGCGGCACTGGCCGAGACCCTGGCAGGGCGGCCCAAGATCCTCGCCGAGAGCGGTTTCGCGCTCGAGCTCGGCCGCTGGCTGGTCGGGGAGTGCGGGGTCTATCTGACCCGGATCGTCGACCGCAAGCAGAGCCACGGCAAGACCTTCCTCGTGACCGACGGCGGGATGCACCACCAGCTCGCCGCCTCGGGCAATTTCGGACAGGTGGTCCGCCGCAACTATCCGGTCGCGATCGCCAGCCGCTTCGGGGCCGAGCCGGAAGAGGAAGCGAGCATCGTCGGCTGCCTGTGCACCCCGCTCGACCGGCTCGCCGACGACGTCATGATCCCGAGGGCGCAAGTGGGCGATCTGGTCGCGGTCTTCCTGGCGGGAGCCTATGGCCTCTCGGCCAGCCCGGCGGCGTTCCTCGGCCATCCGCCGGCAAGGGAGATGGCGGTCGGCTGACTTCAAATTCCTCCCCTGCCTTTGCAGGGGAGGGGGACCACCCGAAGGGTGGTGGAGGGGCCTTCTGACTCCGAGAACCCCTCCACCATGCTTCGCATGGTCCCCCTCCCCGCGAAATCGCGGGGAGGATTTGAGGCCATTAACCCTCCCCTCCGCCCAGTCCCATTCCGGGACGCGCCTCTAAAGGCCATTGTTCCTAACGGTAATTTTACCTCTTCACGCCATAGCGGACCCAAATTTCGCGTCCCTGACGTCAGGTGCGCGATCCGCGGCGACAAGAAGAGGATCAGTTCCATGCGTTTACTGGCAGGTTCCGCCCTAGCACTCGCCCTCTGCGTTGGAGCGCCCGAAGGGGCCGGGGCCAAAGGCCGCGAACAGCTTCCGCCGGCGAGCTTCGTCGGCTCCGACGACCAGGCGCCCACTGAAAAATATGTGATCGGAGCGCTCGACCAGCTGAACGTGTTCGTCTGGCGCAACGCCGATCTCGGCGGCAAGGTGCAGGTCCGCCCGGACGGGATGATCACCACCCCGCTCATTCCGGACCTCCAGGCCGCGGGCAAGACCCCGGCCCAGCTCGCCGACGACATCCGCGTGGCGCTCACCAAATATGTCGACGATCCCCGGGTGACGGTGATGGTCGAAACCTTCCAGGGCAGCTTCAGCCAGCAGATCCGGGTCGTCGGGGCCACCGAGAAGCCGGCGTCGCTCCCCTACCGCGCCAACATGACCCTGCTCGACGCGATGATCGCGGTCGGCGGGCTCAACGAATTTGCCTCCGGCGACCGCGCGCGTCTTGTCCGCGTCGACCGGGCGACGGGTCGCCAGCGTGAATATGATCTGCGCATCGCCAGCCTGCTGCGGCG
>DASVUW010000024.1:0-6389 GCA_036386845.1 Allosphingosinicella sp.
CCAGCCGGTCGACTGACTTCACTTCGATAAACAGCTGTCCTTCAACCACGAGATCAGCGCGAAACCCCTCTCCCAAGAACATCCCGTCGAATTCGATCGTGACAGGCTTCTGCCGCTCGACGACGAACCCGGCGCGAAGCAGACTGGCCTCCATTACAGCTTCATAAACCGATTCCAGAAGGCCGGGCCCGAGACCTTTGTGGACTCTGAAGCCGCAATCGACCGCTATCCGCGCAAGGCTCTCTACATCCTTCATCGGCTAGCTTTTCGGTCATTACGACCGGGATGCAAAAAGCAGATTGGGTTCGCACAAAGGCACAAAGGCACAAACAGTCCGCGGAGCGGCTTATCTAACGGCCTATTCGAAGAGGCTGCGATGTCAGAGTTTACGCGGCCTCTTTGTGCCTTTGTGCCTTTGTGCGAAACAAAATTGCGGCCTTCGGCCGCGGCATGGCTGATCGTTGGTCACCCCGGCGTAAGCGCTGCGTCCCTCAGGCCGCGCCAGATGCGGAGGGCCTGGACGGTTTCCGGGACGTCGTGGACGCGGAGGAGCTGGGCGCCCTGGTCGGCGGCTTTCAGGGCCAGAGCGAGGGAGCCGGGGAGCCTTGCATCGGCCGGGGCCTCTCCGGACAGAGCGCCGATCATCCGCTTGCGGCTCGCTCCAAGCATGATGGGGCAGCCGAGGCCGTGGAGCAAAGCGAGGCCGTTCATCAGGTCGAGATTGTGCTGCACGGTCTTGCCGAAGCCGATGCCGGGGTCGACGACGATCCGGGTGCGCTCGATTCCCGCCGCTTCAGCCGCGGCGATTCGGGTCTCGAGCCAGTCGTAGACCTCGAACAGCACGGGTTTGTCGTAGGACGGCGCCTGCTGCATCGTCTCCGGCGAACCCTTATGGTGCATGAGGACGACGGGGCAGCCGGCGTCCGCGACCAGCGCGGCCGCGGTCTCGTCCCAGGTCAGGGCCGAGACGTCGTTGACCATCGCCGCGCCGGCGCCGAGCGCGGCGCCCATGACGGCCGCCTTCCGGGTGTCGATCGAGACTGCGGTCCCGCCGGCGGCGAGCCGGGTCACCGTCGGAAGCACGCGCTCGATCTCGTCGCCCTCCCAAACCGGCTTCGCGCCGGGCCGGGTCGATTCGCCGCCCACGTCGACGATCGCGGCCCCGGCTTCGGCCATGGCGAAACCGGCCAGAGCCGCCGCTTCGCCGTCATCGAAGAGACCGCCGTCGGAAAAGCTGTCGGGAGTGACGTTCAGGATCCCGGCCACCTGGGGCTGATCGAGCCGGACCACCCGCTCGCGAAGCCGGAGCGGCGGACGCGGCGTGGTAAGGTTCCGCCAGGCCAGCTCCGCCTTCCCGCCGAGATCGAGCAGGGCCTGTGCCCGTTCGACCGGAACAAGCTCGGAGGAGACGAGGCTGTTCCCGTCCATCGTCACCCGCTCCACAGCGGCAAACCAGAGCATCCCGCCCGCGAGGCGCTCCACTTTCCCGTCATGGCCGAAGGGCGCGTCGACGAAGGCGGTGGGCCGCAGATAATGGCGAAGGGTCATCAAAATGCGGCTAGCGCAAAAAAACTGCGACAGGAATCTTGAATGACGGAGACTAAGCGAATGAGTCTGGCGACCTCCTCGTCGTCCCGGCGAAAGCCGGGGTGACGGAAAGATGACGCTACGTAGGAAGAGGTGACGACCGCCTCTGATCGAAGGTCAGTAGGGTAACCGATACTCCGCGGTCCAGACCACCATGTGGGGCATGGTATTGGTCCGGACCCATCGCCACTCAAAGGGGCTCCCGCGCGTCTCCCGTGGTCAAAGGCGTGCGGGCGTTGAGCGCGATGGGACGGTCGTCTCCTTCAATGTGCCTTTGTTTGACGCTCGTGTCGAGTGGCGTAGTAAAACCTTTTTTGCTCGATTTGGGTCAATCGATCGTCAGAAGGTAGCGCTGCCGAAGCGCATCGAGCGGGCGCAGGGCGCCCTCTTCCTCGAAATGCCAGAAGGCCCAGCCGTTGCAGGCCGGAGCACCCTGAGCGAGGGCGCCGATGCGGTGGATCGAACCGGCCTCCGAGTCCATCTCGATCGAAGCGTCCGCCCTCACCTTCGCCTGCCAGCGGCGCTTCGTGTCGGTCAGGATCGTCCCGGGCTGGATCATCCCGATTTCGACCAGGGCTCCGAACGGGACCCGCGGCGCCGAGCGCTTCGACGCCATCGTCTTCATGGCGCTCTCGTCGAGCTCCAGGGTCGAATCGATCCGCTCGCGGGCGACCCGGACGTAGCGCTTCTCCCGCTCGATCCCGATCCAGTGCCTCCCCAGCCGCCGGGCGACCGCTCCGGTCGTGCCGGTGCCGAAGAACGGGTCGAGGACGACGTCGCCCTTGTTGGTGCAGGCGAGCATCACCCGGTAGAGCAGGCTCTCCGGCTTCTGGGTGGGATGGGCCTTGGTTCCGCCGTCCTTGACCCGCTCGCCGCCCGAGCAGATCGGAAGGAGCCAGTCGGAGCGCATCTGCAGCTCGTCGTTGAGAGCCTTCATCGCCCGGTAGTTGAACGTGTAGCGGCTGTCCTCGCTCCGGCTCGCCCAGATCAGCGTCTCGTGGGCGTTGGTGAATCGGGTGCCGCGGAAATTGGGCATCGGGTTCGACTTGCGCCAGATGATGTCGTTCAGGATCCAGTAGCCGGCGTCCTGGAGCGCGGCGCCGACCCGGTAGATGTTGTGATAGCTTCCGATCACCCAGAGGGTGCCGTTGGGCTTCAGGATCCGGCGCGCCTCCTTCAGCCAGGCGCGGGTGAATTCGTCATAGGCGGCGAAGGTTGCGAACTTGTCCCAATCGTCGTCGACGGCGTCCACCAGCCCCCCCTCGGGGCGGAACAGGTCGCCGCCCAGCTGGAGGTTGTAGGGCGGATCGGCGAAGACCATGTCGACGCTTCCGGCGGGCAGGCGCGCCATCGCGGCGATGCAGTCTTCCTGGAGGATCTGGTCGAGCGGAAGCGTGGGATCCGGAACCGACGGAGAAGCGCTCTTAGCCCTCGATCCCAAGCGCACATGTGCCGTCATTCGATACCGCCCCCCGGTTCGCCCAGACTGCCAGCCTGAGTCAGCCGGAGTCCGCGGTCAACAACAAGGCTTTACGGTTCAAGGTTGAGAATGCGGTTAACATGCCGGGAACGAAACGAGTCTGCGCTACTAATGGAGTCTGTCCGACCGACACGGGCTCAAGATGATGTGGGTGTGGCCCAAAGGACTCAACCCGGCCCGAAGTGCGCAGGACGGCCCGCCGGCTCGGCCGTCAGCCTGAGTCAAGGTCGGCTCGCGCATGATTCGGGCGATGACGGCCATTCTCCTCCCGATTCTCCTGGGCTTGCTCGGCCAGTCGGAAGACCCGCGGCGAATCGATCCGGTTCAACCCGCGAAGACGGCCCGCTATCCGGACGCTTCGCAACTCGCGCTCGGCAGCCGAATAAGCGAGGCCGAGGCGGGGCGCCGGCTCCGGCTGCAGGAAATGTCCGCCCCCTATGTGACGAAGCTCCGGCGGGAATTCGCCGGTCGGCTGGCCGGGCTCTACCGGGAATCGGACGGCGATTACCGGCTCGTCGTCCGCCTCAAGGGGGACAGCCCGGTGGCCGACCGCTGGATCGGGAGCGGACTCGACCGGATGCGGATCCAGTTCCTCGTCGGCGCTCCGGCGACCCTGGCGGAGACCCTCGAAAAGGTCGCGGCCAACATGCCGGCCATCGGCGCCCGGCTTCCCGGCTTGATGGGCACCGGCGTCGACGAGCGCACCGGCGAAGTCATCCTGAACGTCCACGCCGTCGGTGAGGATGTAGAGGGCGCCCGGGCCGCCGAGCCCGCCCTCGAACGATTGCTGGGCCATCCGGTCCGGATCTTATTCTCTTCCGCGAGGATGAGGGACGGGCGGGCGACGGCCCCTTCGACTTTTCGGCCCGGAACACGCGAGTGGAACGGGCACATGGAGCGGCTCGCCCGGGCGGCCCGCGACCCGGGCCACCCCCATCCCGGGATCCTGAACTTCCACAACGAATCGCAGCCGCTCGCCCGGCGAATGCAGGCCGATCCCGCCTTCGCCGGCTTCGTCTTCAAGAACGACAACGAGCCCCACGCCGTCGTCCTGTTCACCGGCGACGCCGCCGCCCATCTCGCCCGCTACACCTCGGACCCGCGCTACTGGCCCAAGTCGGTCGGGCTGACGCACGCGCAATTGCGAGCGCTTCAGGATTCGTTCGGCAAGCTGCTCCAGCAGCTCGAAATCCACTATACGTACAGCTCCGGCGACGAGGAGAACAACCGGGTCACCTTCTCCGTCTCGGAGATGGACAAGTACCGCCAGGCCGTCGCCGCCGGACGGCTGAAGCCGCATCCGCACGTGGTTATCGTGCAGGACAAGGGGCCCATAGCCCGCGCGCCGCAGAGCGCGGGTTCGGTGAAGCATTTCCCCCAGTTCAAGTTTCCGGGGCGGGCGGGCGAGGCGCTGTTCACGGGCAAATTGGAGGTGAAGAACGGCTGCTTGATGATCCAAGATAATCTGATTCTGTGGCCCTCCAACGCGCGACTGTCGCTCGGGGCCGACGGCGTGCCCATCGTGAGCGGCGGCACGGGCGCCCCGCTGCGAGTGGGCGACGAGGTGAGGATGGGCGGCGGCGCCGCGTGGACCAACTTTCGCGGCGAGGGCCTTCTTCAGCCGCTGCCGGCGGCCTGCACGGGCGGCGCCCTGGTCACGGACGATTTGTGGATCGTGGGCGAGTTCTAGAGATCGATCAGCTGCTGCGATCCCACCGCCGAGGTTCCGTCGCGGATCGCCAGATAGTGCCGCACGGGGGCGAAGCTCCGGCGGTGCAGCGGCGTGGGGCCCAGCGCGTCGAGGCCGCGATAATGCTCCGGCGTGCCGTAGCCCTTGTTGGTCTCCCAGCCATAGCCCGGATGCTCTTTGGCATAGTCGCTCATGATCTTGTCGCGGGTGACCTTGGCGACGATCGAGGCGGCGGCGATCGAGCGGCACTTGGTGTCGCCCGCGATGATCCAGACCGAGGGCCGCTCCCATTTCGGGCAGCGGTTGCCGTCGACCATGACCATCGCCGGATCGACCCCGAGCGCGTCGACCGCGCGGGTCATGGCCAGCATGCGGGCCCAGTAGATGTTGATCCGGTCGATCTCCTCGACCGAGGCGACGCCCACTCCGACCCGGGCGACCTTGTAGAGCTTGGCGCAGATCGCCTCCCGGGCGGCGGCCGCAAGCGCCTTCGAATCGTCGATCCCGCGCGGGAATTTCTCCCGGTCGAGGATCACGGCCGCGGCCACGACGGGCCCGGCGAGCGGGGCGCAGCCCGCCTCGTCGACTCCGGCGACGGGGTCGGGATGGACTTTCTCGAGCTTGAAGCAGGGCCGGGGCATTTGCGCCGAGGCTAAAGGCCTCCGGAGCTAACCGCCAGAGGGGACGAGAGAAAATCTGTGGATCGCCCCATAATCCTCCCCGGCATTTGCCGGGGAGGGGGACCACCCGGAGGGTGGTGGAGGGGCCTTTCTGACTCCCAAGAACCCCTCCACCGCGCTTCGCGCGGTCCCCCTCCCCCGCAAAAGCGGGGGAGGAATTCGTCAGTCGCGCTCGCCAAATTGGAAATCGGTGACGAACTGCTGCCCGAGCGGGCCATGGCCCTGGCCGAGGCCGGGCGCCTCGAGGATCGCGATCCGGACGAAGCTGACGGCCTGCTCGAACGCCTTCTCGATGGGGAAGCCGGCGCCGAGCCCGCAGGCGAGCGCGCTCGCCAGGGTGCAGCCGGTGCCGTGCGTGTCCGTCGTGTCGAAGCGCTTTCCGCGAAGCTCGCGAAGCGGTCCCCACGGGGAGATCAGCCGGTCGACGATCTCATCGCCCTCGCCATGGCCGCCCTTGGCGAGCAGGTGGCAGCCATGGGCGAGCACCGCGGTCTCGCCGCCCAGCGCCTCGAGCTCGGGCAGGTTGGGAGTGACGACCGAAGCGATCCGCATCAGCCGGTGGAACGCCTCGATCGTCGCCGGGCCGGCAAGGACCGATCCGCTGGTCGCGACCATCACCGGGTCGAAGACGATCGGCACCGCCAGCCTTTCGATCCGCTCGGCGACCGCGTGGACGGTTTCGGCCGAACCGATCATCCCGATCTTCACCGCGTCGACTCCGATGTCGCCCACCACCGAATCGATCTGGGCCACGACCATCTCGGCGGGCACCGGCATCACCGCCTGGACCCCGAGCGTGTTCTGGGCGGTGATGGCGGTGATCGCGGTCATGGCGTGGCCGCCGAGCATCGTCACCGTCTTGATGTCGGCCTGGATTCCGGCGCCGCCGCCGCTGTCGGAGCCGGCGATGATCAGGATCCGCGGAGTCACCTGGGCCCCTTACGCGCGGTGG
>DASVUW010000025.1:0-2730 GCA_036386845.1 Allosphingosinicella sp.
ACCGCCCACTCCGCCGAGGGTGGTGATGCTCGGCCGGGACGCGATGCCGCCGGGCCTGCCCGGCGCTCTCGCCGCCGCGATGCAGGCCGGCGCCCGCGCTCCCCGGGGGCCCCATATCGATGGAGCGATGATCGAAGCGGAAGTCGAGCGCGCGGTGGCCGAGGCGATGCGTTCGGTCGATATCGGCGCGGTTGCGAGCCGCGCCGCCGGGGAAGCCGCCGCCGCGGTCGTCGCCGGAATGAAGCACGGCGCCGCCGGGATGGAGGCCGGTGCCCGGAGCATGGAAACGGGCGCGGAGCGGATGCGCTCGGAAGCCGCGAAGCTGAAGGGCAGCAAGGCCTATCGCGACGACGTGATCCGCCGCAACGCCGCTCGCGGGGAGCGGGTGACCCACGAGGATCTGCTCAAGGCCGCCGGGGAGATGGAGGACGGCGCCAGGGAGATGCGCGAAGGCGCCCGCGAGATGCGTGAAGCCGCGAAGGACATGCGCGAGGGGCGGCACGATTAATCTCATCCTCCCTGCGGCGAAGCCGTGGGGAGGGGGACCATGCGAAGCATGGTGGAGGGGTAGGTGCCCTGAGGCTGGAGGACCTCTGAGAACCTCCTTATTCGGCGCCAAATACCCCTCCACCACACTTCGTGTGGTCCCCCTCCCCATCTGGCGATGGGGAGGATAAGAGTGGGGAATGTACCCACGCGTCCTCGCCGCCCTTCTCCTGACCCTGTCCACCTGCGCCTCCGCCCGCGCCGATCCGGCCTACGACACGATCATCCGCGGCGGCACGATCTACGACGGCAGCGGCGCGGCGCCTTACAAAGGCGACGTCGCGATCAAGGGCGACCGGATCGCCGCGGTCGCTCCCCGGATCGCGGGCAGGGGCAGGACGGAAGTCGACGCTCGCGGCCTGGCCGTGGCCCCGGGCTTCATCAACATGCTGAGCTGGGCCGCCGAGCCCCTGATCCGCGACGGCAGGGCGCAGAGCGACGTCCGCCAGGGCGTCACCCTCGAAGTGATGGGCGAGGGCTGGTCGATGGGGCCCTTCAGCCCGGCCCAGAAAGCCGAGGCGTTGGTCGAGCAGACGGTGACCCGCTACCCGATAAGCTGGACCACGCTGGGCGAGTTCCTCCAGTTCCTCGAGAGGAAGGGGGTCAGCGTCAACGTCGCTTCGATGGTCGGGGCCTCCACCGTCCGGGTCCACGAGCTCGGCCGGAACGACGTCGATCCGACGCCCGAGCAGCTCGCGCGGATGCGGGCCCTGGTCCGGCAGGCGATGGACGAAGGCGCCATGGGGGTGGGCTCGTCGCTCATCTACGTTCCGGCCGTCTACGCCGAGACGGACGAGCTGGCCGCCCTGGCGAGCGAGGCCGGCCGCTGCGGCGGAATGTATATCAGCCACATTCGAAGCGAGGGCAGCCGGCTGGTCGAGTCGATCGACGAGCTGATCGAGATCAGCCGCCGCTCGGGCGCACGGGCCGAAATCTACCACCTCAAGGCCGCCGGCCGCTCGAACTGGCCGCTGATGGACGAAGCGCTCGCCCGGATCGAGTCGGCCCGGGCGGCGGGTGTCCCGGTCGGTGCCGACATGTACCTGTACGCGGCCTCCGGCACCGGCCTCGATTCAACGCTTCCACTCTGGGTCCGGGAGGGCGGACCCCAGGCCTTGCACGCGCGGCTGAAGGATCCGGCGGTTCGGGCGAGGGTGGTCGCCGAAATGCAGGGCGGCACGCGCGACTGGACGACGGTGCAGCCGGTGGGCTTCGCCAATCCGGCGCTTCGGGTCTATGCCGGCAAGCGGATGCCGGAGATAGCGGCCCTGCGCGGCAAGAGCGCCGCCGAGACGGCGGTCGATCTGGTTGCGGAGGACGGCAGCCAGGTCGGGACCATCTTCCATTCCATCTCCGAGGACAATCTGCGCAAGGTGCTGGCCAGGCCCTGGGTGAGCTTCGGCTCGGATGCCGCGGCGCTGGCGACGGAGCCGCCCTTCACCGACAGGGAAGTCCATCCGCGCGCCTACGGCAATTTCGCGCGGCTGCTCGGCCGCTACGTCCGCGACGAGAAGGCGCTCGGCCTGGCCGAGGCCGTCCGGCGGCTGACCTCGCTTCCGGCCGACAATCTGCGGATCGCCGACCGCGGCCGGCTCAAGCGCGGCCTGTTCGCCGATCTCGCAATCTTCGACCCGGCGAAGGTGGCCGACCGGGCGACCTACGAGAAGCCGCATCAATATGCGGTTGGAATGCGCCACGTCTTCGTCAACGGAGTGGCGGTGTTGAAGGACGGCGAGCATACGGGAGCAACGCCGGGCCGCTTCGTGCGCGGCCCTGGATGGGGGACATGCAAATGATGAAGCCGAGCGCTAAAATTCCTCCCCGCGATTTCGCGGGGAGGGGGACCAGGCGAAGCCTGGTGGAGGGGTTCTTGCGGACTCCCAAGAACCCCTCCACCGCGCTTCGCGCGGTCCCCCTCCCCCGGAAATCCGGGGGAGGAATTAAGTGGATAAGTCCCTGCCTCGCTCTCCTCCTCGCCGCTTGCGCCACGGCTCCGTCTGGCCCCCGCTACGACACGGTCGTCCGTGGCGGAACGATCTACGACGGCAGCGGCGGGGCGCCCTATACGGGCGATGTCGGGCTTCGCGGCGATCGGATCGCCTATGTCGGACCCCGGCTCGACGGCAGCGCCCGCAACGAGATCGATGCGACCGGACTGGCCGTCGCCCCCGGCTTCATCAACAT
>DASVUW010000026.1:0-9695 GCA_036386845.1 Allosphingosinicella sp.
TTCTCATTGGCGAAAACGATGAAATGCGGCGACGCCATCTGCACCCCTGGATTTCTTGGCCTTGATTATGCCGTCCGGCCCCCGCAAGGGCGTCGCCCAAGCTGATATCGGAGGCGGGAACGGGGTGCAAACGGTCCGTGACATCGAAACGCTGAACTTGGCGTTGGCAGCCGTTCGGGCCGAAGGCGGCAAGATCGCCTTCGTCCCGACCATGGGCGCGCTCCACGCCGGCCATATGGCGCTGGTCGCGGAGGGCCGCCGGCGGGCGAGCCATGTCGTCGCCTCGATCTTCGTCAACCCGACCCAGTTCGCAGCCCACGAGGATCTTTCCACCTATCCGAGGCGCGAAGCCACCGACGCCAAGATGCTGGAGGAGGAAGGCTGCGCCCTCCTGTGGTCGCCGGATGTCGAGACGATGTATCCGGGCGGCTCCGAGGTCAGCGTCCGCGCCGGCAGCCTCGGCGAGGGCCTCGACGGCGCCGCCCGGCCCGGCCATTTCGACGGGGTGGCGACCGTGGTATCGAGGCTGTTCGAGCAGGTCGGCCCCGACATCGCCTTGTTCGGCGAGAAGGATTACCAGCAACTCGCGGTGATCCGGCAGATGGTGCGGGACCTCGGTCTCGGAGTGGAGATCGTCGGAGTGCCGACCCAACGCGACGCGGACGGGGTCGCCTTGTCCTCGCGCAACACCTATCTCACCGACGAGGAGCGGCAGGCGGCACGGGCTTTGCCCCGGGCGCTGGGTGAAGCGGCGGCGTCGATCCAGCGCGGCGGCGCAGTGGCGGATGCGCTGGCCACGGCGAAGGAGCGACTCGTCAAAGCTGGCTTCGATCCGATCGACTATGTCGAGCTTTGCGATGCCGAGACGCTGGAGCCGGTGACGGTGGTGGAGCGGCCGGCACGGCTGCTCGCGGCGGCGAGGATCGGCCGGACGAGGCTGATCGACAATCTGGCGGTCGAGCCTTCCTGAGCCCTCTGTCATTGCGAGTGAAGCGAAGCAATCCAGAAGCTGCCTCGGACGCCCGCTGGATTGCTTCGTCGCTTCGCTCCTCGCTGCCGCGACATGGTTTTTTCGCCGTTAACCATTTCTTCGGGATCGCCTGCGCAAACCTGTCCCCGACAAGCGATGAACAACAAGGGGCATGTCAAATGGGGAACAGCCTGAAATCCGCGACTTTCCTGATCGAAAGCCGACTTGCCGACGCCGCCATGGGCGATCCCGACGCACTCTATGAGTTGGGCGTCGCCTACTCGACCGGAACCCACGGCCTCGACGTCGACCTGGTCGAGGCCCATAAATGGTTCAACCTCGCCGCCCTCAACGGCAGCGAGCGCGGCCAGGAATGCCGGGCCGAGATTTCCGAGGAGATGACCGCGCGCGAGATCGCCGAAGCCCAGCGCCAGGCACGGGCATGGCTTTCGGACACGGGGCTGGTGCGGCGGGCGGCGTAGTTCGTCACCCCAGCGAAGGCTGGGGTCCCGTGGGGTGAAGAGCGCCGCGGTTTTCACCCGCTGGGGTCCCAGCCTTCGCTGGGACGACGTTACTTCGCCGGGGCTCCGTCCTTATATTTCTCGAACCAGGCGAGTATCGCCGCGGCCTTGGCGCCCGATTGGGACGGCCGGGCCGCGATCCCGCCATGGCTGGCGCCCGGGACCTTCACCAGCGCCGTCGGCACGCCCCGAAGCTGAAGCGCCGTATAATATTGCTCGGCCTCGCTGACCGGCGTTCGAAAGTCCTCGCTCCCCACCACCACCAGGGTCGGTGTCTTCACATTCCCCACCAGCGACAAAGGCGAGCGGGCCCAGAAGGCCTCGTGATCCTCCCACGGGAATTTGCCGAACCAGTAGCGCGAGAAGAAGGCCGGGTTGTCCGCGGTGAGGGCGAAGCTCGTCCAGTCGATCACCGGCTTCTGGGTGGCGGCGGCCTTGAAGCGGTCGGTCTTGCCAACGATCCAGGCGGTGAGGACTCCGCCGCCCGAGCCTCCGGTGACGAAGAGACGCTCCGGATCGGCGAATCCGCCCGCGATCGCAGCGTCCACCGAGGCCATCAGATCGTCATAGTCGCGGCCGGGATAAGCGTGGTGGATCAGGTTGGCGAATTCCTCGCCATAGGAGGTCGACCCGCGCGGATTGACCGACAGAACGGCATAGCCGGCCGCGGCGTAAAGCTGGTTGTCGGTCGAGAAATGCGGCCCGTAGGCGGCGAAGGGGCCGCCGTGGATCTCGAGGATCAAAGGCACAGGGCGGCCCTCGGTCCAGCCGGGCGGGAGGGTCAGCCAGGAGTCGATCCGGCGGTTGTCGAAGCTGGTCGCGCTGATCTGGCGAACCTCGCCGAGCCGCTTGGAATCGAGCAGCTCGGCGTTCAGCCGGGTCAGCTGCCGTCTGGTCCCGCCCCGGTAGAGCGCGACGTCCGCCGGGCGCTGCGCGCTTCCGCTGGGGGCGGCGACGGCGCCGTCGCGTGAGACGCTGAAGCCGCCGCCGGTATAGGGCCGGTCCAGCGCGGAGCCGCTCAACCCCTCGACGACTGTCCGAACCGAGCCGTCGAGCCCGACCCGCGCCACCTTCCGGGACCCGCGGTCGTCATAGGCGACGTAGATTGAGCGGCCGTCGGAGGCCCAGACCGGGGATTCCACGGTCCGGTCGAGCGATCCAGTCAGGAGGCGGGGGCCGCCGCCGTTCCGGTCCATCACGTAGAGGGCGCTGTTCTGGTAGCCGAGCCTTTTGTCGTCGAAGCCGGTATAGGCGATGAGGCGGCCGTCGGGAGAGACGACCGGCTCGGAGTCCGGCCCGCGACGGTCGGTCAGGGCCCGGATCGATCCGCTGGCGATATCGAGCGCATAGACTTCGCTCTCGACGGGCTCGCTGGCCCAGTCGGGCGAGCGGTTGCTGCTGAAGACGATCGAGCGGCCGTCCCGGCTCCAGCTCAGCGGACCGTTGTCGTGCACCGAGCCGAAGCTGAGCTGGCGCGGCGCTCCGCCGTCCGCGGCGACCAGGAAGATGTGGCTGAAGCCGGGCTTCAGATAGCCTTCCTCGTCGGTGCGATACTGGATCTGGTTGTGGACCTCGAGCGGCGGCGCCCATTGCGCGCCTTCCGGTTTCGCCGGAAGGGCCCCGAGCTTCACGCCCTCGCCGGGGACGAACATCGTATAGGCGATCTGCCGACCGTCGGCCGACCAGGCGAGGCTGGTCGGGGAATCCGGCAAGCCGGTGATCCGGACCGACTCGCCGCTCGCCAGCCAGCGGACGAACAATTGGGCCTTTCCGCCCTCGGCGGTCGAGATGTAGGCGAGTCGCCGGCCGTCCGGCGACCAGCGCGGCTGGCTGTGGGCGCCGGGGCCGGCGGCGAGCGGGGCCTGCTCGCCGCTGCGCGTGTCGATCAGCCAGATCGACGGCCGCATCCGGTCCGTCATGATGTCGCCGGAGCGGCGGACATAAGCGATCCGAGAGCCGTCCGGGCTGATCTGCGGGTCGCTGGCGGCTTCGATGGAGAAAAGGTCGCGGGCCTCAAAGGTGCGGGAGGGGCCTTCCTGCGCCGCGGCGGGCGCCGCGAATAGAAGCAGGATTGCGAAGGCTTTGCGGATCATCTTGGCCCCTTTCAGCTAATGACCCTCTCCCGCTTTCCGCGGGAGAGGAGGGGCCCGCCGCGAAGCGGTGGGAGGTGAGGGTCTGTACCGCAGACTCAGTAAGACCCTCACCTCCCAAGCCTTCGGCTTGGGCCCCTCCTCTCCCGTGAAGAACGGGAGAGGGGTTCTTCCTTCGACTCGTCGCCCTATCCCTTGCGGAACGGAGTCATTTCGGCAAGCGCGCCGATCTCGTCTGCGACCGCCCGCCGCTCGGCGGCGAGGAAGTCGGCGACCGCCTCCCGGAAATTCGGGTCCGGAATGTAGTGCGCGGACCAGGTCGGGACCGGGGCATAGCCGCGGCTCAGCTTGTGCGGTCCCTGGGCGCCCGCCTCGACGCGGGAAAGGCCGAGCGCGATCGCCGCCTCGATCGCCTGATGGTAGCAAATCTCGAAATGGAGATGGGGCACCTCCTCGATCGTCCCCCAATAGCGGCCGAACAGGGCCTCGGCCCCGATGAGGTTGAGCGCGCCGGCAATGGGCCGCCCGTCCCGAAGCGCGAAGATGAGGAGGATCCGATCGGCGAGCCGCTCCCCGAGCAGCGAGAAGAAGCGGCGCGTGAGATACGGCCTGCCCCATTTGCGAGCGCCCGTGTCCTGGTAGAAGGTCCAGAAGGAGTCCCAATGGGCTTCTGTGATCGCCGAGCCGGTGAGGTGCCGGACCTCAAGGCCTTCGAGCGCCGAAGCACGCTCGCGGCGGAGCGCCTTGCGCTTGCGGGAGGAGAGATCGGCCAGGAAATCCTCGAAGCCGCCATAGCCGCGATTGTGCCAGTGGAACTGGCTGTCGATCCGGATCAGCCAGCCCGCGCGCTCGAACAGCGGCACCTCCGCCCCGGCGATGAAGGTGGCGTGGGCCGAGGAAAGCCGGTGCTGGTCCACTACCGCCTCGGCGGCGGCGATCAGGCCTGGCGCGAGATCCTCCCGACTGGTGAGGAGGCGCCGCCCCGGCACGGGGGTGAACGGCACCGCGATCTGAAGCTTGGGATAATAATCGCCGCCGGCCCTTTCCCAGGCGGCGGCCCAGCCATGGTCGAACACATATTCGCCCTGGCTGTGGCTCTTCAGATAGGCCGGCATGACGGCCTCGGGGCGCCCGTCCTCGCCGTCGATGGCGATCGGCACCGGCTGCCAGCCCGTGCGGGCCGTCGCGCTCCCCGATTCCTCGAGCGCGGAGAGGAAGGCGTGGCTCAGGAACGGGTCGCCGTCCCCGGCGCAGCGGTCCCACTCCGAGGGCTCGAAGGAGGAGATTCCTCGGCCGAGCCTGGCCAGTATCTCGCTCATCCCGGCGCGGCCTCGAAAATGATCTGATCGGCATGCGCCTCGGCCCGGGCGCGGTCGGAGTCGCTTCGCACGGTCCAGGTGTAGACCGGAAGCCCCCGACGACGCGCGGCGCCGGCGAAGCGCGAGGGAAGGTCGCGAACGTCGTAGGCGAGGAAATCCGCCCGCGCCCGCCACAAAGCGAGCGGGCGCTCAATCCATCCCCTCGGCCCGCGCCTGCCGCTCTCGGTGACGACGAGGCCGCGAACTACCGAAGCGGCGTAGCGGGCGAACCAGGCGCCGACCTGCGGGTTGAAGGACATGACGGCGACCGGGCCTTCATATCCCGCCAAGGCCTTTGCCACCGCGGCGCACAGGCGGTCCAGATGCCGGTCCGGCGACTTGACCTCGATGAGCAAAGGCGCTCGTCCCCCGACGATGGCAAGCGCCTCGGCGAGGCGAGGCATGGCCTCGCCGCAGCGCCTGAGAGGGATCGCCTGCAATTCTGCCGAAGCGAGGGCGGCGACAGGCCCCTTCCCCCCCGTCAGGCGATCCAGCTCGTAATCGTGGAAGACCATCGCTTGGCCGTCGCCGCTCAGCTGGACGTCCAGTTCGACTCCGAATCCTTGCTCGACCGCCGCGGCGATGGCGGATCCGCTATTCTCGACCAGAGCGCCGCCGTGCAGACCGCGATGGGCGAAGGGGAAGCGGCCGAGCCGCTGGAGCTCAGCTCGCCTTGAGGGCGACGATCGCATCGATCTCGACCGCGGCCCCCAGCGGCAGCACCGGCACTCCGACGGCGCTCCGGGCATGGCGGCCGGCCTCGCCGAACACGTCCTGCATCAGCTCGGACGCGCCGTTGGCGACCTTGGGCTGGTCGGTGAAGCCGCCGGCGCTGTTCACGAACACGCCGAGCTTGACGATCCGCTCGACCCGGTCGAGCCCGACCGCCTTCTCGATCTGAGCGAGCAGCATCAGCCCGCAGGCCCGGGCGGCGCGCACGCCGTATTCGAGGTCGCGATCCTCGCCCATCCGGCCGGTGAGAAGCTCGCCATCCTCGAACGAGACCTGCCCGGAAATGTGAAGGAGATTTCCTGCCAGCACCGTGGGCACATAGGCGGCGACGGGAGCGGCTGGGGCGGGAAGCTCGATTCCGAGCTCGGCGAGACGGGAGGCGATGTCGGTCATGGCAGCGCGTAAGCACCGCCGCGCTGGAGCGGTCAAGCCGGCAAAATAGAGGGGTGGACCCACCCGTGCTTGCCCGACGGCACATAGGGCACCGTGACCGCTATCACGCGAAGGATCGGCGCATTCGTGCACATTGGCCAGGCAGCGGCGCTATCGGCAGCCAGCTCCGGCTGTATGGAGCTGTATCGGCTGCGGAGGTGAAGGAGGCCGCTATGAACCTCGATCGGCGTGAAATGCTTCTCCTGGCCGCTTCCGGCCTTGGATCCCTGCCGTTTGCCGCGCCCGAGCTGCTGGCGCAGGTCGGTGCACAAGATGCCGCCGGGAGGATAGCCGCGCTGGCTGCGACATCGCCGCTAAACTCCTATCGTTGGCTCGACCGGGGTAGAGCTCCGAGAGGCTATGTCAAAGGAATGGCTGTCGCCTTCGGGCGAAGCTATTGCAAAGTGAAGACCCGGGACCCTGCGGCCCGGGCGATGGCCGTGGCCGCCACGGCGGATCAGCAGCGCGATGCACTGGCTTGGTATGCATCCGTCTTCGCCGAGGCCGGGATGGACAATTCTTCCGGGGGACCGCAAGTGCTGAGGCATCTGTTCGTTCTTCTCACCGGCCTCGGCATGCGGGAAAGCTCCGGCAAGCATTGCGAGGGGCGCGACATGTCGGCGACCAACGTGACCGCGGAGACGTCGGAAACGGGCCTTTTCCAGGTCAGCTTCAACTCGATGGGGTCGGATCCCCTCCGGAGGGCAGTCTATCAGGCTTACCGGGGACGTACCGACTTCGCGGCCATATTCGGTGAGGGCGTGACGTGCCGCCCGGCATCCTGGCGGGACTGGGGAACGGGGCCAGGGGTGGAATTCCAGAGGCTCACCAAGGCCTGCCCGGCCTTCGCCGTTGAATATGCGGCATTGCTCCTCCGCAGCGTCAGACGGCACTGGGGCCCGATCAACGCCCGCAGGGCGGAGGTTCGCCCCGAAGCGGACGCGCTTTTCCGCTCCGTTCAGACGTTGATCGATTCGGAGGGCATTACGAGCGTGTGAGGCTCAGCCTTCCCGGGCGACCTGGAATCCGGCGAAGCTCTGGCTGACGGGCATCAGCTCCAGAACGTTGATGTTGAGGTGGGGCGGAAGGGTGGCGACCCAGAAGATCGTCTCCGCGATATCCTCGGCGGTCATCGGGTTGGTGCCGCGGTAGAGCGTGTCGGAGGCCACCTGATCGCCGCCCGTTCGAACGAGCGTGAACTCGGTTTCGGCCATGCCCGGCTCGATCGAGGTGACCCTCACGCCGGTGCCGTGGAGGTCGGAGCGGAGGTCGAGCGAGAATTGGCTGACGAAGGCCTTGGTGCCGCCATAGACCGCGCCTCCGCGATAGGGGTAGGTCGCCGCCACGGAGCTCAGGTTGATCACCGCCCCCTTGCGCTCGATGAGGCCGGGCAGGAGCTTTCGGGTCAGCGCGACCAGGCCGACGATGTTGGTCTCGATCGACACCAGCGCAGGATCGAGCCTCGATTCCTGGAAGGGCTCCAGCGGCGGGGCCAGGCCGGCATTATTGACGAGCAGGTCGACGCCTCGAAAGCCGGCGGGCAAGGAGCCGACGGCCGCCTCGATCCCGTCAATGTCCCTCATGTCCAGCGCGAGCGGGAGGAAGGAATCGCCGAGCTCTGCGGCCAGCCCGTCGAGCCGCTCCCGCCGGCGGCCGGTTCCTATCACGCGCCAGCCGGCGGTCGCGAAGCGGCGGGCGGCGGCGGCGCCGAACCCGGCCGTGACTCCGGTGATGAACGCGGTCCTGGTCATTAGGCCTCCATTTTCCATCATTCCGCCTTCAGCCGCTTGAGGATCCAGGGCACCGCCGCCTCCCACGAGTCGATCCGGGCGTGGGCGTGGGGAGCCGGCGGCGTGTGCGCGGCGAGTCGGGGCTCGGCGACCATGTGAAGTCGCCACACCTGGGGCGCGTGGATCGAGACCGATTCGTGGTGGACGGCGAGATCGTCGACGAACACCGTGGCGCTCGGCCCCATGGCTTCTACCAGATCGAGCACGGGCCGGCCCTTGCCGCCGCGATTGCACAGCACTCGGTGGCGGATCTCGAAGCGCTCGAGCTGCTCGACCCGGCCCGCTTCGAACTCGTCCCCGATATTGGTGAGGACGACGATTTCGGCATGGTCGGAGATCGCCGCCAGCGCCTCCGCCGCGCCGGGGACGAGGTTCTGCCGGTGCATCTCGCTTGTGAAGAAGCCGTCGAGCAAGGGCCACACCCGCTCGGCCCCGACCGGCCGGCCGTCCCGATCGCGCAGGGCGTCGCGAAAGCCGGGCGCCGAGAGGTCGAAGCTCAGGTCGTGCGCTTCGGCCACCCAGTCGGCGAAATGAGAGACCATGTGGAGCAGGACCTCGTCGCAGTCGGTGACGAAGAGGGGCCGCCCGCTCATGCCTCCAGCCTCCGCCGGGCCTCGACCAGCTGCGCCGGCGACACGCCGAGCGCCTCGGCCGCACCGAGGAGGTCCGGCTCATGGGCCTCCAGAAAGGCGAGCACCGAGGCGAGCAGGCCGGGCTCGCCCAGCCGCTCGCGCAAGGCTGTCGGATCGAGGCCGGTCAGGTCGAGCAGCCGCTGCGCCCGAGCCTCGTCGGCCAGAGTCCAGCCGAGGGCGGAGAGGGCCAGGGCCTCGGGGTCGGCCGGGTTTGAATCGTCGCGCCGCATCTTCTACAGGTGCGCCGGTGGGACAAAAAATCCTCGTTGTCGAGGACAACGAACTCAATCTGAAGCTGTTTTGCGATCTGTTGCGAGCGCACGGCTACCAGGCCGAGCCGGTTCGCGACGGACGGGAAGCGATGGACCGCGCCCGCGCTTTCGAGCCCGACCTCATCGTCATGGACATCCAGATGCCCTATGTCAGCGGGCTCGAGCTGATCGAGCAGCTGAAGGGCGATTCCGAGCTCCGGCGAACGCCGATCATGGCGGTCACCGCTTACGCCGCCAAGGGCGACGAGGAGCGGATCCGCGAGGCGGGCGCCGAAGGCTATGTGTCGAAGCCGATTTCGGTGGTCCGGTTCGTCGAGGCGGTTCGGGCGCTGCTCGCGGCGCCGAGGGCGGAGGCGCCGGCGGCCACTGAGGCCCGAGTGGCCCGGCGCTTCGCGGCGCCCGCGGAAGCTGTGTTCGACGCCTGGCTGCTCGAAGGGGGCATGGGGGAGTGGCTGTTCGCGACGGCGGAAGGCGAAATGGTTCGGGTCGAGATCGAGCCGCATGTCGGCGGCCGGTTCGAGATCGTGGAGCGGCGCGACGGCGAGGACGTGCTCCACAGCGGCACCTACGAGGAGATGGCGCGGCCGCTGCGGCTTGCCTTCACGCTTCAGGTGCCGAAATATTCGCCGGATGTGGAGCGGGTGACGGTCGAGATAGGACCGGACGCTGAGGGGGGGTGCGACCTGACGCTGACGCAGACGGTGTCCGCCGAAGCGACCGCGAGTTCGGATCAGATAGCACGGGGATGGGCGACGATCCTCGAAGCGCTCGCGGCACGGCTGGAGGGCCAGCCAGAAGGCTGAAGGTGTTCGATTGGGTAGCCGCTCCTCGGCCTCCCTATCGCGAAGCGATGGGGAGGGGGACCACCCGAAGGGGGGTGGACGGGTAACTTGCTCGG
>DASVUW010000027.1:0-7706 GCA_036386845.1 Allosphingosinicella sp.
GTTCGCCTCGCCGGCCACGGCCCGCGCCAGAAGCGTCTTGCCGGTGCCCGGAGCGCCCACCAGCAGCGCCCCCTTGGGGATCTTTCCGCCCAGCCGCGCGAACTTGGTCGGGTCCTTCAGGAAGTCCACGATCTCCTGCAATTCCTCGCGGCTCTCGTCGATCCCGGCGACGTCGTCGAACGTCACCCGCCCCGATTTCTCCGTCAGCAGCTTCGCCTTGGATCGCCCGAACCCCATCGCGCCGGAGCCCGCATTCTTCTGCATCTGCCGCATGATGAAGAAGGCGATGCCGAGGATGAGAAGGAACGGCAGCGACTGGTAGAGCAGGATCAGCCACACGGAGGTCTGGGGCTCAGGCTCCCCCTGGAAGCTGACCCCCTTCTCGCGAAGCCGCGAGGTGAGCTGAGGATCGGGAATGAAGTTGGTCCGGAACGCGTCCCCGTTGGTCAGCTTCCCCGAGATCGTCTCCTTGCCGATCGAAACCTCCTTGACGGAGCCCTCGTCGACCCGGTTCAGGAACTCCGAATAAGCCATCGAACTCCCCGCCGCCGACCGCGACCCGCCCCCGTCGACGATCTGCACGAACAGGATGAGCGCGAGCAGGATCCCCGCCCAGATGAACAGCGACTTCATCCAGGGATTGCCGGACGGGTCCTTGGGGTCGGGCTTGCGGTTTGGGCTGTCGGACAAAGAGCTTCTCCTGAGGCGCGAGACAAAGCGCCGGCGCGGCCTTCCTCGCCGCTTAGGCCTAAAATAGGATTTCCCGGGGCTTTGGCAATGTCGGTGCGGCTTGTAGCCGAGGCGGGTGAACGGGGGATTACGGTCGGCGGCCCCGAAATTGCATGGGGCGCATCAGCGCGGCGAGGCGACGGTGGCCGAAGAAAGCGAAGCTGCGGCCGAAGGGGGCGGCTTCGAGGCCGTCTTCCGGCGAGGCCGGGTCGTGACGGCGAAGGTCAGCATGGTAACGGACGTGCCCGGACCCTTCCGCGACTTCATGTCGCCCATGATGTAGTTGTAATTATTGTAGAAGTTCTCGACGTCGAAGACGAGTAGCCATTTCGAGCGCTCCCCCCTGGGCCACTCGAACGCCTTCCAGCTTTTGGAGCCGCGCGACGGCATGCCCGTCCAGAGCCATTGCTCCCAGCCGGCCAAAGCGGGCGATCCGGCCCGATGCCCGACATGCTGCTGGGTCGGCCCGCCGCTGAAGAGGCTCGACATATCGCCGACGAACCGATCATGGTCCCGACCTCCGATGACCAGCAAGGTGCATCTGTGCTCTTGGGTGTTGCTCTCGTGCTTGACCCGTTCGAACTTCAGCCACAGACGCTGCGCCCTGGCCTCGTCCTCCATGACGTAAGCCGGGACGTCCGGGTCCTCGATCTTGAACTGCCGACGCTCAGTTTCGTCCAGCTCGATCCAGCGAGGTCCCACTGGCGGCTGCTCGAACCGGCCGGTGCGACGCGCGGGTTCGAAGCAATGGGTGCGCAGAACCTCGACGGCGTCCGGCCTGGCCTTGCGTGCCCCGCTCCCTAGAGTTCCGGTGACGACGATCTCTTCGACCGGCGGAGGCTGGGCCGCCGACGGGGTCTGAGCCGGGTCCGCGGCCGCGAGCAACGCCAGCGCAAAGCCCCCGACGCTCATTCCATCGGGCCGGCGGGCGGCGGAGGTGGACGGCCTGACAGCTGCAACATTAGCGCGGCGACCTGACGCCGGCCGAAGACAGAGAGGCGGCCGTCGCGGGGGGCGGCTTCGAGGCGGTCTTCCGGTGAGGCCGGGTGGTGAGCGAGAAGGTCAGCATGGTGACGGCGGTCCCCGGACCTTTGCGCAACTTCATGTCGCCGAAAATGTAGTCGTGTGAGTTGTAGAAGCCCTGGACGTCGACGACGACCAGCCATCCCGGCTCCAAGCGCTTCGGATCGTCCAAGGCCTTCCAACTTTTCGAGTCGCGGAAAGGCATGCCGGTCCATACCCATTGCTCCCACCCGGCCAAGGCCGGCGATCCGTCTCGCTCCCCTACGTGCCGCTGGGTGCCCCGGCCGTCAAAGAGGTTCGACATGTCGTCGACGAACCGTTTGTGATCGCGCCCGCCGATCACGAGCAAGGTGCATCTCTGCTCTTCCGTATTGCTCTTGTGCTTCAGGCGTTCGAACTTCAGCCATAGATGTTGAGCCCTCGCCTCGTCTTCCATTGCATAAGCCGGGACGTCAGCGTCTTCGATCTGGAATTGTCTCCGCTCCTTTTCGTCCAGCTCGATCCACCGGGATCCCGGCGTGGGCGGGTGGAAGCGGCGAGTCAGACGCGCGGCTTCAAAACAATGGTCGCGGAGAACCTCGACGGCGTCGGGCCTGACCTTTGGTACGCCGCTTCCTCGAGTTCCAGTGACGACGATGTCTTCGACCGGCGGAGGCTCGGCTGCGGCAGGGGTTTGAGCGGGGCCCGTGCCTGCAATCAAGGTCAGGAGGAGGCCCGCAATGCTCATGCGGCGGCGCTCGGCCGTTGTTCCGAAGCGGCGCCTTTAAGATAATCGCCGAAGCTCAGCCGTCGTGGCCGCTCTGCGCGTTCAAAATTCCTGTCTCCCGACATAAGGAAGGCGCACATGGTGTCGAGCATCGGGAGCTCGGGAAGCTTCTCCTCAATCCAAAGGAACTGGCCCATTTGATTGGCCTCAAGGAAGACGTGGTCGCCGTCCGGCGTCACGATGAAGTCGAAACAGCAGAAGGCAAGGTTGCAAAGGCGCATATAGGCGAGGCAGCGAGTTTTGACGTCCTCTGGAAGCCTCCAGGGCGACAGTCGCAGATCGGAGGGGCTTTGCCTTCGCCAATCGATTTGGCTTCCTTCCAGATCCACTCGGGCGGAGTGGGCCTCCCGTCCGAAGATGGTGACTCGGACTTCGCAGGATCGTTCGACCCGTCTTTGAAAGATTCCAGGGGCGGTCGAAAGTGCGTCGTCATGCTGCAGGTCGCCGCGACTCAATTTGGTCGTGTAGTTCACATATACGGCGCCGCGTTTCTCGCGGGTCCAGACGCCCAGCTGATATGCCTTGTAGACCACATCTCCGCCCTGCGCTTCCCAGAACGAGCGGATTTGTTCGGGATCGTTGGAAAGCAAGGTCGGCGGAATTGTGAGCCCCACCTGCCGAGCCGCCCGCAATTGCCGGATTTTGTCCAGGTCAGATTTGGCGACCTCCGGCCTGTTTACCCAAAAAGCGTTCGGGCAGAGGGTGCCCAGGAAGCTGTCCAGATGCTGCTGGCTCTGTTCCATGGCGAAATCGGAGTCGCGCGGATCCAGGTCCGCCCTCACCTTCGGCCGGCCGTGCCGCCTGTTCCAGATGGTGCGCATGGCCCGCAGGTCGAACCGCTTTCCGTTCATCGTCAGAAAGTGGCAATCATCGTCGCCAGACAAATAGGCGCTAAGCGCTTGATTCAGGGGGAACTGATTGGCAGGCCAAAAAAGGAATTCCGCCCCGAGTTCTGTCAGCCCGGAGCAAACAGCGGCCGCATGTATATCCTGGGCGCGACTGTAGACTAATATGGTCAAGAAAATGTGCCTTCAGAAGGCGCGGCGAGCTTCGCTCGCCGCGCTGGAAGTATTGTTACCATTTGTCCCCATATTCGAACTCGGCGTTCCCTTGGTCGTCGACCCAACGGAAATTCTCGATCATGGTATAGGACGTGCCGCCGCCCACGGCTTCGATTTCGCCGGCGGTCAGTTCACGCGCCATGAGGCGTCCGAGGCAGCGCGGCGCCGCCGCAGCAGTCGTAACTTGCTCAGTCATCATCCATCCTCTCTTGTCGTTGGCGCGACTCAGGCAAGCACCCCCGGTCGCCAACCAACCCTAAAAGCGGGAAATCGTCAAGTCATCGGAGAGAATGCGCCGAAACGGATATAACGAGACCTGGCCTAATCTCCAAAACGGATTATGGTAATTGCATAATAGGTTCTATTTCGGACTAATCGGGTGAGTCCCAGACTTGGGTGGCGCAACGCAGAGTCTGGAAATCCAGCGGTTCGGCTCTATGGGAGGGATCAGTTCGTCACCGTATACTAACTTGACAGTCAATCGGGGCTATGATGGTCTGGCCTCTTACCCTTCCAGGCAGGTGAATGACATAATGTGCGGCCGTAACCTTCTGCTGGACTTGGGCGGAAGGGCCTGACGGTGGCGGAGGACAGGCCGCCCGTCGGCCAGCCGGGTGCCGGCGTCAACCAGACCCGCGCGCTTTTTCGATCCGAGGCCGTGCGATTCAACGCGGAGCGCCTGTACGGCGAGGTCAGCCTGGCGGTGCCGCCAAGCTGGCAGCTCGTCGGATATGTTCTGCTGACGGCGCTGGCCGCGGCCTGCGCCTTCCTCTTCCTGGCATCCTATTCGCGCTCGGAAACCGTTTCCGGAGTCATCGCCCTCGACACGGGGGTGGCGACCGTCGCGCCGTCGCGGAGCGGCATCGTGGCATCGATCCAGGTCCGCGAGGGCCAGCGGGTCGAAAAGGGGGCGCTGCTGATGCGGATCCGCGCCGCCGAGGACATGGCGGGCGGAGCGACGGCTTCGGAGCGGATCAGGCAGGCCCTCGCCGAGCAGGATAGCCGGCTCGCCGGCCAGGGCGCCTCGTACCAGGCGGCCGCTTCGGCCGAGCGGGAGCGCGCTCTGGCGCAAATCGCCGGCCTGTCCGAAGAGATCGGCTTTCTCGAGCGACAGATTTCCGATCAGCGGCTGCTCCTGACAACCGCCGGCAACGACCTGGCCGAGGTCCAGCGCGTCGCCAAGAGCGGCTATATCAGCCGCCGGGACGTGGAGGCCCGCGAAGCGACGGTGATCCTTCGGCGGCAGCAGCTCGCTCAGCTGGAGCAGGCGCGCGCCGCCAAGGCGTCGCAGCTTTCGGAGACCCGCCGAACGATCGCGCAATCGTCGGCAAGCGCTCGGGCCCAGGTGGCGACCGCGCAGACGGCGCGTGCGGCGCTTGCCCAGCAGGTGACTGAGGCCGAGCTTGCCGAAGGCTATGTCCTGACTGCTCCGGTGGCGGGGGTCGTCACCGGCCTCACGGGGCGGATCGGCCAGCGGGTCAGGCCCGACCAGCCCGTCATGATGATCCTCCCGGCGGAGGCCAAGCCGAATGCGGAGCTGCGCGTGCAGACCTCTGCGGCCGGGTTCCTCGCGCCCGGCCAGGAAGTCCGGCTCGCCGTAGACGCTTTCCCGTATCAGCGCTTCGGCACGATCCTGGGCCGGATCGAGAGCATCTCCTCCGCCGCGTTCCCGTCCGGCGACGACAAGGACGCCGGCGCCACTTATCTCGTCATCGTCACGCTCGCCCGGCCGTCGGTCGAGGCCTTCGGGCGTCCGCAGCCGCTTCGCCCCGGCATGACCGTATCCGCGCGGATCATCACGGCGAAGCGCAGCCTCTTCGAGTGGCTGTTCGAACCCGTGCTCGCCGTCGGAAGGCGATGAGCGCCCATCTCGACCTGGCGCTGTTCAGGCGGCGCCGAGTGCGGCTCGTCCGGCAGACGGAGGTCAGCGAGTGCGGACTCGCCGCCGTCACCATGGTCGCGAACTACCACGGCCTCGCGGCCGATCTGGCGACAGTGAGGCGGCGCTTCGAGCCTTCGCTCCGCGGTGCGGCGCTCAAGACGCTGATAACGGTTGCCGACACGCTCGGCTTCAACTCCCGGGCCGTGAAGGTCCCGCTGGAGCAGATCGGCAACCTCGAGCTGCCGGCCGTGCTGCACTGGAACCTCAATCATTATGTCGTGCTTGAGGAAGTGCGGCGGGGCCGGGCGCTGATCCACGATCCGCAGGGCCATTCGCGGTGGCTGCCGCTTGCAAAGGTTTCCGACCATTTCACGGGCATTGCGCTGGAGCTTCGTCCCGCCGGCGACTTCGAGCCCCTCCGCGAGACCACGCGCCTGCGGCTTTCCCACCTCTGGAGCCGGATCTCGGGGCTGAAGCGGGCCCTTGCCCAAACCCTCGTGCTCAGCCTCGTGATGCAGGCCTTCGTGCTCGCCTCGCCTTATTATATGCAGGTCGCGCTCGACAGCGCCTTGCCGGCGCTCGACCGAAACCTGCTTACCGTCCTCGCGCTGGGATTCGCGCTTTTCACGCTGATCCATGTCACCGCCGAGCTTCTGCGCGCCTTCGTGCTTCTGGCGACGGGCACGTCGCTCGGCTTCGGCGTTGCCGCCAACATCGCGCGTCGCCTCTTCCACCTGCCGGTCGGCTGGTTCGAGAAGAGGCATGTCGGCGACATCCTCTCCCGCTTCCAGTCGATCACGCCGATCCGGATGTTCCTTACCGAAGGTGCGGTCGCCACTCTGCTCGACGGCACGCTTGCCTTGTTCACGCTCGCTTTGATGCTGCTGTACAGCCAGGCGCTGGCAGCCGTCGCCGTCGGCGCGTTCCTGCTCTACCTTATGGTCCGGCTCGTCTCCTTCAACGCACAGCGCGCCGCGCAGGAAGATGCCATCGTCCTGGCCGGCCGCGAGCAGTCGACGATGATCGAGAGCATCCGGGGCATCGTGACCCTTCGACTGTTCAACCGCGAGGCATCCCGCCACGCCTTGTGGCAGTCGCGGCTCACCGATTCGATGAACGCGCTCGTGTCGCTGGGGCGGATCACGGCCTGGCAGAAAGCTGCCAACACCCTCATTTTCGGCGCCGAGCTGGTCCTTTCGACATGGCTGGCTGTGCGGCTGCTGATGACCGGCGGCTTCAGCGTCGGAATGGTCTTCGCCTTCATCGCCTACAAGACTCAATTCCTGCAGCGGTCGGCCTCGCTGGTCGACCAGCTGATCTCCTTCCGTATGCTTCGACTGCATCTCGAGCGGCTCTCCGACATTGCGCTCGCTCCGCAGGATCCCAGCTTCGCCGATCTCCCCGCGGCCGCCGGAGGCAGCCTTACGGGCCGGATCGAGCTGCGCGGCATAAGCTTTCGCTACAGCCCCAGCGATCCCTACATTCTGCGCGACGTCCATCTCGTCGTCAGGCCCGGTGAACATGTCGCGATCACCGGCCCGTCCGGAGGGGGCAAGACCACATTGGTCAAGATCCTGCTCGGCCTGCTCCAGCCGGAATCCGGGGAAGTCCTTGTCGACGGAGTCCCGCTGGCCCGTTTCGGGTACAAGAATTATCACGATCAGGTCGCAGCCGTCCTCCAGGACGACCATCTCTTTGCCGGCTCGCTTGCCGAGAATATCGCCCTGTTCGACGACGAGCCCGACATGCAGCGCATCGTCGCTTCCGCAACCGCGGCCGCGCTCCATGACGACATCGCGGCCATGCCCATGGGGTACGAGACGCTCGTCGGGGACATGGGCTCGAGCCTTTCGGGAGGGCAAAGGCAGCGTTTGTTGCTGGCCCGGGCTTTGTATCGGCGCCCCCGGATGCTGGTGATGGACGAGGCTACATCGCATCTCGATGCGTCCAGGGAAAAGGCGGTCGTTGCAGCCATTGCGGGCCTCGGCGTCACGCGCATCGTCATCGCCCATCGCCGGGAGACGATCCTGTCGGCGGACCGGGTGTTCAGCACTCGCGACGGCGGTCTCGTAGAGGTGACGGACCAGTTCAGAGCTCCCCCCCGGGCGACGCTGGCCGGCGACTCGGCGGTCTGAGCAGGAAGTGACATCCTGGCCGCAAATGTCCTTGAGCCGCGACTTCTTCCGTTCCGGTGGTGACAGCGGGAGTCGTAGTGGCTGCGCGGGTCGAAGCCGCCTCGAGGCGG
>DASVUW010000028.1:0-3195 GCA_036386845.1 Allosphingosinicella sp.
GCCGAAGAACTTGACGATGTCGAAGGCGGACCGGTCGATCCCCGCCGAGGCATCGACCGGGGGAAGCGGAAGTCCGAGGCCCGTGCCCGGCTGGAACAGGGTGACGAGGAGAAGGCCGAGCGAGAGCGAGACGAGGCTTGCGGCGACGAACCAGCCGAGCGCCTTGGCGCCGACCCGGCCGAGCGCCGCGGTGTCGCCCATATGCGCGATCCCGACGACCAGCGTCGAGAAGACCAGCGGAGCGATGATCATCTTGATCAGATGGAGGAAGATCGTCGTCAGGATGGAGAGATAGCGCGCCACCTCCTTCACCACCGGTCCTCCATCGGAGGTGCCGTCGCCCAGCGTGAAGTTCAGGGCCAGGCCGACGACGACGCCCAGCACGAGGGCGAACAGGATCCAGTAGGTCAGACGTTTGGCCACGTGCGGCTCCTCGCGCTTCAGGTCGCGCTTAGGAAGTCGATTGTTGAGCCCGGGTCAAGCGCCTCTGATCTCCCCTCCCTGGAAGGGAGGGGTCGGGGGGTGGGTAGGCGAGCGAAGCGAGACTATTTCGGACTCCGAGTTTCGGCCGCCTTCGGCGGAACCCACCCCCGGCCCCTCCCTTGCAGGGAGGGGACAAGTTCAAGCCGGCTCCAGCACCTTCTGGACGACGTCCTCGGCGAGCTTGCCGTTCAGTTCGGCGAGATGGTCGAATTTCGCCTCGTAGCTCGCCAGGCCCTGGCTCACCGACCTCAGCTCGGCGTCGAGCCCCTGAAGCTCGGCTTCCGGCACCAGCGCCTCGACGACGTCCCAGCGCGACCAGCCGGGGCGGCTGTCCATGCCCAGCATCTGGCCGCGGCGGCTGGCGATGGCCGAGGTGACCCGCGACGTCGCATAGCCCGGGGCCACCACCGTCACCTTGTGCACCGGCTCGAGCAGATGCGGCTGGGCCTGAGCCAGAGCCTCGCTCATCCCAATCCGGCCCGCGGTGCGGAAGGCGAGCTCCGAGCTGTCGACCGTGTGGTAGCTTCCGTCGACGAGAGTGACGGCCACGTCGACCACCGGGAAGCCGAGCGGGCCCTTGGCCAAAGCGTCGCGGACCCCCTGCTCGACGGCCGGTATATACTGCCGCGGCACCGCTCCGCCGTGGATCTTCTCCTCGAACCGGAAGCCCTCGCCGCGGCCGAGCGGCCCGATCTCGATGACGACGTCGCCGAACTGGCCGTGTCCGCCCGACTGCTTCTTGTGGCGGCCGCGCTGGGTCACCGGCTTTCGGATCGATTCCTTGTATCCGATCGCGGGCGGGTGGGAGTCGACGGCGACCCCGTAGCGCCGCTTCAGCCGCGCCAGGGTCACCTTGAGATGCTCGTCGCTGATCCCCTTGAGCCTCGTCTCGTGAAGCGCCTCGTCCTGCTCCCAGTCGAGCGAGGGATCCTCCTCGACCAGCTTGTGGAGCGCGGTCGAGAGCCGCACGTCGTCCTTGCGGTCGCTGGTGGCGATGGCGAGCGCGTAGTTGGACGGGGGGAGCGCCAGCTCCGGCGCCTTGCCTGCGGCGCCCAGCCACTCGCCGGCGCCGACCCCTTCGGCCTTGGCGATGGCGACGACGTCGCCGACCGCGGCCTTGCCGAGCTTCGACGGCTTCTCGCCCTGCATCGCGAACAGGGTGCCGACCCTGACCGAGTCGCCGGAGCTCGCCTTCAGCTCCGTGCCCTCGCTCAGTGGCCCGCCGAAGACCCGGGCGAGCGCGAGCCGGCCCATGTTGCCGCCATGCGAAACCTTGAACACGAAGGCGCAGCCGCCCTTGGCGCCGAGCCGCTCGGCCGCCGCCTCCGGGGCCGGAGCGTCGTGGCGAAGCGCCTTCATCAGCCGGCGCACTCCGAAACCATTGAGGGCGGAGCCGAACAGCACCGGCACGACGAGATTTTCCTTCGTCTCCCGCGCGATGTCGGCGAAGATCGTCGCCTGGTCGGGAGTCTCGTCCATCAGCAGCTGCTCGAGCAGGGCGTCGTCATGGTCGGCGAGCTGCTCCAGCATGTGGAACCGGTCCCCTTTCTCGCGGTCGGCGAGGTCGGGCGGGATGTCGATCTGCTCGGAAGGCTTGCCCGGCCGGTACTTGAAGGCGCGCTCGAGCGCGAGGTCGACGAAGCCGGTGACCTTCTCGCCTTCCCGGATCGGGATCTGGCGGGCGACCAGCGGCGAGGAGCTCATTGGCTGGAGCGCCTCGAGAAGCGCCCGGATCCCGCCGCGGGCCTGGTCGATCTTGTTGACGAAGATGAGGTGCGGGACTCCGAGCGACTCGAGTTGCCTCAGCGCCGGCTCGGCGAGGATGGCCCGGTCGGTGTCGGGATCGACGACGACGATTGCGAGGTCGGCGGCCGCCACGGCGAGGGCGCCGTCGGCCGAGAATCCGACCGATCCGGGCGAGTCGACGAGGGCGAAGCGGTCGCCGAGGAAATCGAAATGCATCAGGTTCAATTCGGTCGAGCCGGCGCGCTGGCGCGCCTCGGGGCTCGAATCGCCGACGCTGGTTCCGGCGTCGACGCTGCCCTGCCGGTCGACCGCCCCGGCCGCGAAGAGCAAGGCCTCGGCGAGGCTGGTCTTCCCCGCGCCGCCCGGTCCAACGAGGGCGATGGTCCTGGTGCCTGTCGATCTGTCGGGCATGCGAGTCTCCTTGCTTCGCCAAGGCGCGACCCGCGTGTCTGCGCGACCGCGCTCAATCGGGTCAGAGTTCCACGCTTTGGCGGCGAATCGCAAGAGGGGAGGCGCTCCCCCTCCCTGGAAGGGAGGGGTCGGGGGTGGGTAGGCGAGCGAAGCGAGACTTTTGCAGCCTCGGAGTTTCGGCCGCCTTCGGCGGACCCACCCCTAGCCCCTCCCTTCCAGGGAGGGGGACATCAAGGGACGGAGACAAAGAGGGTAAAGGGCGGAACACCCGCGCTCTATCGGGCATTTAACCTGCGTTACTGGTGTATCCGCTTGTACAGGGAGCGACGCCCATGCCCGTCTCGACCACTCTGCCGGTCCTGGCCGGACTCTCGATCCTCGGCGCCGCGCTCGGAATCACGCTCGGCAAGTCCGCCGTCGCCGAGATCAACCCCGCTTATTTCAACGAGGCGGAGGACGATTTCCATGCCGACCTCGTCCCCAATCGGGGCTCCGACTGGGCCCAGGCCCACCAGGCCGAATATCGAACCGCCCAGCAGCCGGTCGTCGTCGGCG
>DASVUW010000029.1:0-4997 GCA_036386845.1 Allosphingosinicella sp.
GTTCTGACCGGCAAGATCAACCGCGACCTCGTCTCGACGATCAACCGAGAGGCGCTCGAGGAGCCGGTCGCCGTCGGAGTCTCGGGCGAGGATGCCGGGCTGCTCACCGTGACCCCGCGCGAATCCTCCCTCGGCTTCGTCGGCGACGTCAGCTTCGTGCGCGAAAGCGTCCTCCAGCGCCTGCTCGACGAAGGCCTCGCCCCCGTCGTCTCGACCATCGGCGCCGACGAGACCGGCCAGCCCTACAACGTCAACGCCGACGAAGCGGCGCGCGCGATCGCGGTCGCGATGGCCGCGGAGAAGATCGTCTATCTGACTGCCGCGCCCGGCTTGCTGGAGGATGTGAACGACGAGACCAGCCTCGTGCCCCGCCTCACCTCCGCGCAGCTTCGCGGCCGGATCGAGCATGACAGCGTGAGCGCGGGAATGATCCCGAAGCTTCGCGCCTGCGCCGACGCCGTGGACGCGGGCGTCGGCACGGCGCACATCATCGACGGCCGGGTCCCGCACGCGCTTCTGATCGAGCTCCTCACCGACGAAGGGATCGGCACCATGGTCAAGCGGGAGAAGAGCTGGTGACTGGCCTCCTCACGGTGAACGACCTCGGGCGCGAGGGGCTGGAGGAGATACTGGCCTTGTCGGAGCTTCCCGATCTCGGCCTGCCGCTGGCCGGCAAGGGGGTGGCGCTCGTCTTCCAGAAGCCGTCGGCCCGCACGCGCAGCTCGATGGAGATCGCCTGCGTCCAGCTCGGCGGCCATCCGCTCTACATCCAGAAGGAGGAGGTCGGCCTCGGCGCCCGCGAGAGCGCCGAGGACGTCGCCCGGACCCTCGCCTGCTACCACGCGGTGATCGCGGCCCGGGTGATGGACCATCGGGACCTCGAGGCGATGGCCGCGGCGACGGGGAAGCCCTTGCTCAACATGCTCTCCGACCGCGCCCATCCGCTTCAGGCGCTGGCCGACCTGCTGACGGTGAGGCAGCTGCTCGGCCGGCTCGAGGGCGTCCGGATCGCCTATGTCGGAGACGGCGACAACAATGTCTGCCGATCGCTCGCCGAAGCCTGCTCGCTGCTCGGGGCCGAGCTCCGGATCGCGAGCCCCGACGGCTATGGCCTGGAAGGCACGCCTGGAGGCGTGATCCAGCTCGCCGACCCGGCGGAGGCGGTCGAAGGCGCCGACATCGTCTACACCGACGTCTGGGTGTCGATGGGCCAGGGCGAAGAGTCGGGGGCGCGGATGAAGGCCTTTGCCGGCTATAGCGTGGACGAGGCCCTGATGGCCCGCTGCCCCCGGGCCCGCTTCCTCCACTGCCTTCCGGCACGCCGCGGCGAAGAGGTGAGCGCCGGAGTGATCGACGGCCCGCAAAGCGCCGTCTGGCTCCAGGCGGAGAACCGGATGCACACCGCGCGGGGGGCCTTGGCATGGCTTATGGGGGTGAGGGCGTGAGGGGATCGCCCGACCTTGTCCTCCCTGCGAGCGAAGCTCGTGGGGAGGGGGACCATGCGAAGCATGGTGGAGGGGTAGCTGGCGCCGGGCCCGGAGGTTCCAGCGAGAAACTCGAAATCTACGGCACCTGCCCCTCCACCACCCTTCGAGTGGTCCCCCTCCCCATCTGCGACGGGGAGGATTTTAGAGAGGCGACCATGCGCCGGGCTCTTTCTCTTCGGACTCCGCCGCCTTCGTGGCGGCGATGTGCGGCAGGAGGGCGTCGAGAACAGCCTCAACGCCCGCGCCGGTCACTCCGGAGAGGGGCAGGGGCCTCGCCCCGGCCTCCGCCTCGAGCTCGGCGGACAAAGCGGCGATGAGCTCGTCGTCGAGCGTGTCCGACTTGTTGAGGGCGATCACCTCCGGCTTGTCCGCCAGGCCCGCGCCATAGGCTTCGAGCTCGGTGCGGACCGTGCGGTAGGTTTCCGCCACGTCCTCGACCTCCGAATCGACCAGGTGGAGGAGGACCCGGCAGCGCTCGATATGGCCGAGAAAACGGTCGCCGATGCCCGCGCCTTCCGCGGCGCCCTCGATCAGGCCGGGAATGTCGGCGATGACGAACTCGCGCTCGCGGTGGCGGACCACTCCGAGCTTCGGATGAAGCGTGGTGAACGGGTAGGCGCCGACCTTGGCATGGGCGTTGGTGACGGCGTTGAGGAAGGTGGACTTGCCGGCATTGGGGAGGCCCACCAGGCCGACGTCGGCGAGGAGCTTCAGCCGAAGCCACACCCAGGCCTCCTCGGCCGGCCAGCCGTCGCCGTGCTGGCGCGGCGCCCGGTTGGTCGAGCTCTTGTAGCTGGCATTGCCCCGGCCGCCGTCGCCGCCCTTCAGGAAGACCTCGCGCTGGCCCACCCGGGTGAAGTCGGCGAGGACATGCTCCTTGTCCTCGGAGAGGATCTGGGTCCCGACCGGAACCTTGATGACGAGATCGTCGCCGCCCGCGCCGGTGCGGTTCTGCCCGGAGCCGCCCTTGCCCCGCGGAGCGCGGAAATGCTGGGTGTAGCGGAAGTCGATGAGGGTGTTCAGGCCCTCGACCGCCTCGAAGACGATGTCGCCGCCCTTGCCGCCGTCGCCGCCGTCCGGACCGCCATATTCGATATATTTCTCGCGGCGGAAGCTGACCGCCCCGGGGCCGCCGGCGCCGGAGCGGACGAAGATCTTGGCCTGGTCGAGGAAGTGCATGGCGGGCGTGTAGGGTAATCGTCATCCCGGCGAAAGCCGGGACCTCAGGCCGCTAAAGGCTCGACGGGTCTGCCCGAGGTCCCGGCTTTTGCCGGGATGACGCGGGTCCTCAGCTCTCCCGCCGCTCCCCCGCCAGCTGGACCAGATGCCGCGTCGCGATCTCCCTGGCCTGCTCGCGGGGCAACCCCAACGCGCTGGCCATCGGCCCGCCCAGAAGCGAATCGCCCAATGCCGCAAGCACCAGCCAGAGCGTCGTCTCGTGGACCGGACGGTCCTCGTGGCCTGCCCCGAGCTGGTCGACCAGGCGGTGGATGGCATCGAGGATCGGGTCGAGCGCGTCGCGGTTGCCGCTGAGGATCATCCAGGCGGCGAGGGCCCCGGCGCCCTCGCGGTCGAAGGCGTCGAAGGTCCGGTCGACGATCTCGCGCGGATCGGCTTCGCCCTGCCGCTCGCGCTCGACGACCCGGGCGATCTCTGCGGTCACCCGCTCCCCGATAAGCCTGGCGAGCTCGCCCTGGAGGCCTGCCGCGGACCCGAAATGGTGGAGGAGGTTGCCGTGGGTCTTGCCGATGCGGGCGCCGACGGCCTTGAGCGTGACGGCCTGGGGCCCCGATTCGATGAGGAGGGCGCGCGCGGCCTCGAGCGCCGCGGAACGGCTTTCTTCGGGCGAGAGGCGTTCACGTCCTATTGACATTCGTGTAAGTATGATCCATCGCTCATTGGCGAAGGAGATACAGCTATGGGGCGCGAAGTCACACCCTCCGATCTCACGATCACGCCGCGCGACCGGCGCTTCGGGCGCGGAGTCGCGACGGAGCGCTGGTGGCTGGGCGGCCACCCCTATGGGAGCGCGCTCTATGACGCGCTCTCCATCACCTTTCCCAAGGGCGAGGCCTTCTTCGTCGAGAGCGTCCGGGCCTTTCGCGACGATGCGCCGCCCAAGCTCGCGGAAGAGATCCGCGCCTTCACCACGCAGGAAGTGCTGCACAGCCGGGAGCATGTCGCCTTCAACCGGCGCGCGGTGGAGGCGGGCTACGACGTCGCTCCGCTCGAAGCGCGGGTCGACTATCGAATCGAGGAGACGAAGAGCCGGCCGCCGATCGTCAACCTCGCGGCCACGATGGCGCTTGAGCATTTCACGGCCATCCTGGCGAACCAGCTGCTCGGCAATCCGCGCCACCTCGCCGGCGCCGATCCCCATTCGGCGGCCTTGTGGCGCTGGCACTCGATGGAGGAGATCGAGCATAAAGGCGTCGCCTACGACACCTGGCTCCACGCCACCCGCAACTGGCCGCGCCGCAAGCGCTGGATGGTGAAGTCGCTGGTCATGCTGAAGGTCACCAAGAACTTCTTCGTCGAGCGCACCCACGGAGCGCTGATGCTTCTCGAGCAGGACGGGATCAGGGGCCCCCGAGCCTGGGCGGGCCTCTTGTGGTACGCGATGGTCAGCCCCGGCATGTTCCGCAAGATCCTGGGCGGCTGGGTGAAATTCTTCCTTCCCGGCTTCCATCCGTGGAAGCATGACGACCGCAAGCTCATCGCGGACGCGGAGCGCAGCCTGGAAGGGGCTTTCGCCTAACCTGCCTCCCCATCGCCAGATGGGGAGGGGGACCCCGCAAAGCGGGGTGGAGGGGTAATTGGCGCAGGCTCGTTCAGTTACCCCTCCACCACCCTTCGGGTGGTCCCCCTCCCCATGCTGCGCATGGGGAGGCAAATCAGGCCGCCATCGCCTCCGGGGCAGTCTCGGCCCCCTCGAAGTCCAGCCTGAACAGGCGGCAGGGCGCCGACTCGCCGCGGCCGGCGCTGTAATAAGGGACGATCTTCCCCGTCGGCCTGAAGCCGAGCTTCTCCAGCACCCGTCCCGAGGCCGGGTTGTCGAGGAAATGGCCGGCGTCGAGCTTCTTCAGGCGCAACCCGTGCCGCGCCGTTTCGATCATCGCGCGGCCGGCCTCGGTGGCATAGCCTCGGCCCCAATGGGCCCTCGCGATCCAGTAGCCGAACTCCATCTCGCCGCACGGGCGGCGGCCGAGCCCGATCGCTCCGATCAGCTCGGGCGCCGAGCCGGTGCACAGGAAGACGAGCGGAGACAGTTCGGACGCCTTGCGCTCCGTCCCGAGCCAGGCCTCGGCGTCTTCGCGGCGATAGGGCCAGGGCGCGGTGGCGAGGTTGCGGACGATCCGCTCGTCGCCGATCGCCTCGAGTAGGGCAGGGGCGTCCTGGCTCCAGCCCGGCCTCAGCAACAGTCTTTCGGTCCTCACGAACATCGTCTCGTCCTCCCTTCCCGGCCGGCTGCCCGTACCCGGCCCGGGTGACGGTCTTCCGACAGTTTTC
>DASVUW010000030.1:0-4995 GCA_036386845.1 Allosphingosinicella sp.
CGCAGATCCTGGACCCGGTGAACGGCGACGGCGCTTCCAGACGGCGCGGCGAGGGACAATTTTTCGAAGGCGAGGCGGCGGCACGGCTGCTCCGCTCCGCCGGCGGGGCCGGGTTGCGCAGTGGCGACGATGCACTGCAGCTGAGCCCCTTCCAGGCGCAGGGCCTTGACCGAGATGTCCGTGCAACCTCGAAGGTCGAGAAGCGGCTTGGCCGGATCGGCGGCGATCCAGCGCGTACGGTCGCCGCAGCCCCGGATGCGGATGTTCTGGCGCCCGGTGAGGTCGATATTCTCCCTGTAGACGCCCGGTCCGACGCAAATCTCGCCGCCCGACGCGGGCAGCCGGTCGATGGCGTCATCGATGGTCGAGACGTCGCCCCAGCTCGACACGCCGTCGCCGACCGTGACGGTGCAACAGCCGCCGATCTTGAAGAGCGGCCGGAAGCGGCGCCGGCAGTCGGTCACCGTCATCGAGTCGAGGTCGACATAAGCGAGCGGAACCACGTGTCGGCGCGGCCCGTGGGCCGGGGTCCCGAGCATCAACTCCCACGGGAGGACTCGCGCCGGGGCGTTGGGCCGGGCCGCGATCACCCAATGATCGCCGGGGAAGGCGCCCGCGGAGAAGGCGAGCGACAGGCCGGTGCCGGGCAGGTTCGCCGTCGCGAACGGGATGTCCGGCTGGGCTCCGGCGCCGCCGCCGGTCCAGACCCGGAGGTAGAAATAGCGCTGCTCCAGCGGATCGTCGGCGGGGCTCAGCACCGCGCCGGAAAGGCCGTTCAGCCAGGCCGTCCAGGCGGCGTCGACACTGGACGAGACGGTGATCGCATCCTCCACATAGCCGCTAGCAACCGTGAAGAAGGCGCCGACGGCCTCTGCCGTCTTCTGGCGGTTGGGAAGGAGCTGGTCCCAGCGCAGGAGCTCGACCGTGTGACCGGCGCGGGGGCGGACATATTCGTCCTTCGGGCGGTCGAGGAAGACGATCCGGCGCGGCTGGCCCGACACGTTCTCGACCCGCACCCGGTAGAGCGGGGCGGCGTCGTCCTGGCCCCAGACGTAGCGGCCGGGGCCGGCGACCTGGACCCGGTAGCATTCGTTGCGCGCGCCCAGGAAGCCCGGGGTCAGCGAGGGCTGGCACAGATCCTGGTCGACATCGGCGGGGTTGAACGCGACGGTGAGGGTCGCTCCGGAGGAGAGAAGGCCGGTGTCGGGATGGACCTTGGTGGTCCACTGCATCGCCGCGAGCCACTGGGCGGCAGCGTCGATGCAGCCGGGCTGGGTGACCGGGGTCGCCCGCACCCGCCAGGAGAAGCGCTTGCGCGCGGCTGTGTCGGCGCCGCCCAGCCCGGGCTCGAGCAATTCGCTGTCCTCTGTCGCAGTGACCACCGCCTCGCGCGCGTCGAGCCAGACGAGGAACTTGCGGGCGTTGTTGATCGAGGCGACGGCGCCGTCGTCGAGAGGGAAGCCGAGCCAGTTGGAATTCTTCTGGCCGGCATAAGTGCCGCCGGGGCATTCGATCCGGCTCCCGCCGAGATAATAGCTTCCCGCCCCGATCGTGAAGTCGATCGGGTTGTTCTGGCCGGATAGGCCGATCCGGAAGCCGTCGTTCGGCGAGCCCGACGGCGCGATGGTGTCGACGAAGCGGTCCTCGTCCTGCCACTCGGCGATGTCGGACGCATGATTCTCGTCCGAATCTAGGGGCAGGCGGCCCTGCTGCCGGACCAGCGCGCGATATTGCTTCGGCTTGTCCCGGAACAGCCGCGAAATGTCTGCGCTCATCGGGTTTACCCCTCCCTCATGTCACGAATACGAACTGAACGCGCGCCTGGACCGGCGCATATTCCCACATCTTGGCCCTGAGATCGGCCCGCCGGATGGGATCGAGGGCGCGGTTGAACACGCCCATCTCAGTCCCGTTCTCGGCGCCGGCGGCGACTTCGGGCGGGCAGATTTCCGAGAGCTGCATGTAGCCCGGGTCGCCGAAGCGGCGCGAGACGAAGCTTCCGGGCGGCAGCCCGTCCGGAAGGACGACGGACTCGTACTGGGCCGGGATCCGGCCGCCCGATCTCGCGGTCGAGAATCGGAAGCAGCTCGACTGCGCATCCTCCACCTCGAGCCGGCCGTCGATGATCGATTGCGAGATGTCGGCGCGTCCGCACAGGCAGTCGCCGACGACCGTCGTCCGGTCGAGGGCCAGCGCTGCGGTTGAGACGGCGAGGGCGGGCTCTCCGCCATAACCGTGGACGACGCTGTCCGAGATGGCGATCGAGGCCGCCGTGCACGGCGCTGCGCCGGCGAGGCCACGCTCGGCGATAGAGCCGAGAATAGAGCGCTCGACGACGAATTCCTCCACCGTCCCCTCAATGACGATCCTGACGTGGGGGATCTGGGTCGCGACCGCGGCCGGGGCCGGGGCGCGCTGGCCGCCGGGGTCGATCGTCACGTCGCGAAGCCATATCCTATCCCAGGACCCCGAGAAGACGATCTCGGCCAGGTCGCCCTGAGGGGCTACTGCGTTCAGAAGTACGCCAAGCCAAAGGCCGTTCAGTTCGATCGACCGGGTGCTGCCTGACGCAGTGAAGGTGATCGTCCGCTGCGCGGCGGGGGGTGAGAGGGTGACGTAGGGCCGCTCGCCGCTCGTCGCCCACAGCCTCGAATCGCCGGTGACGGAGATGGCGCCGGCGGCCGCGGTGGGGGCGTAGGTCCGGCTGTCGGCAATCAGCGAGTCCCCGTTCAAATTGCTCCAATTGGGAGCGAGGGCGCTCGCGGGTGGAAGCGAGGATGCGGCCGGGACGGTTCGCCGGCGGTCATGCCCGCCGGCGCCGACCGGGTAGAAGATGCCGTAATGGAGAAGCCGGACGTCGAGTCCCTTGGCGGCCGGCGGCGCCGCCTTGAGCTGCACCCGGCCCCGCTCGGGATCGAGGAGGAGATCGACCCAGGCCGGGATCGATGCCGGAGCGGCCCAGCCGGCGAGGCCGGCGCCGGCGATCTCGTGCGGCTCGAGCGAAGGCTGAGCCGCATTCGAGGCGACGGCGAGGTCGATCGCGAGGTTCCCGAAGCCGGGCGCGAGGAGGTGCGCCTTGGGGCTTTCCTCGGCGAGGGCGCCGCGCAGCAGGTCCTCGGTGATGATTCCGGCGAGACCCGAAGCCGCGTCGAGCAGGCTCGGCTGGTCGAAGAAGGTGCGGCCGATCAGCGGCTCCCAGTCGGCCGGATGGGCGGGATCGTCCGCCAGCCGGTAGTTCGCGGCATTGAGGCGCCGGCAGGTGATCGGAGCGCGCACGTCCCATTCGCGCTTTTCGGTGCACTCCTCGGGATCGAGGATTCCGGGCTGGAACAGCGGCACGTCGCGGCCCGAAGGGTCGAGCGTATAGTGGGTCGGGTCGAGCTGGTATGGAGTCGTTCCGTTCAGCGGGAAGGCGTGCTGCCGGAAGAGGAAGAGGTTGACGTTGGGAATGTTGTAGAGGCCCCGCAGCCCTTCGCCGCGCTGCATATCGGCATGGTGGGCCATGTCGTCGAACGGCCCGTCGAGCACGTCCATCGCCCGGAGAGTCCGAAGATTGGCGAGGCCGCCCTGGGGGGTCCGGGTCACCGGGCCGGTCGGGATTTCGGTGTCGAGCATGTGCCAGCTTCGGCCGAGCTGACGAAAGGCCTCGACCGCCACCGAATCCCATTGCGCGATGTCGTGGGCGAGCAGCTCGAGCAGGTGGCGGGTGCCGGCGCGGCGGCGATAGTGGATGGTGTGCCCGACATCCGCTCGCCGTCCGGCGGGATTGATCGAGCTCATCCGGGTGCCCAGCAAGGCGCCTATGTAAGGCACCGCCCAATCGTCGGCTTCCTCGATCCGGCTGTCGGCGAGCAGACGGTCGATGCTCCGCCGGGCCACCGCCGCTTCGCCCGCCAGCAGCTCCACCAGGGCGCGAAGCTGGCCCGGCGGGTTCGCGAGCAAGTCCTCCTGCTTGTAGACGCCCGGAACCAGAGCCCAGATCTTCTCGGCGTAATGGCGCTCGAAATCGTCGCGGGCGGCAAGCATGGGGGAGGTGGCCATCAGAGCACCTGCCCGTGCGTCAGGAGGTCGAAATATTGGCCCTCCGCAAGGGCCATCGCCTTTGGCATCTCGCCGGTCGGAGTCGTGATCGAGGTCACCGCCTCGACTCCGGGAACGGCGTGGATGGCGGCGAGCACCTGGCTCCGGAACAAGGGCTGTGAGATGCCGATTCGGCTGGGGGCGAAGAGGCCGGCCAGAGGATCGAACAGGGCCAGCCGAACCGCCTCGCGCACCGTATCGGCGGAGTGACCCGGCGCAGCCTTGATTGTCACGTCGAATCGGGAGACCGCCACAGGCACCGCGTTCGCCACTCGAACGAGCAGCCCGGGCACGGCCCGATCTTCGAGAAAAGCGGCGAGCGCGCCGCTGACGTCGCCGGCGGTGCCGACGATCCAGACCATGATCCCCGCCTCGTGCCGAGCCTCGTCCCAGCTGTAGGCCACGGCGGCGTTGGCGATTCCGGAATAACCGCGCACCGTCGCCTCAAAATCCGCGACGGAGACGGCGCGGCCGAGCGACAGCATCGCAGCGGGCGCCGCGCTTCGCATCTCCGCCGCGGCTTCGGCGTCGGCGCCGCCATAGGGGCCGAGCGGCCCGACGACCCTGGTCAGGCCCTTGGCGGGGTTGGAGAATTGCTTGATGCTCCCGGCCGGGGGCATCGCCGCGCCGGCGCCCCAGCGGTAGCTGGCGGTGAGGTTGCCGACGCCTGTCGTCGGGCGGGCGCCGTTGATTCCGTCGCCGAACAGGATCGTCGCCGCTCCGTCCTCGGCCATGAGCACTCGGTAGATCCGTTCGTCGGGATCCCGACCGTAGAGGGATTCCACATAGGTCCACTCAAGGCCGTCGACACGGACCACGATCTGGGGGGAGCGGCCGAGCGGCATCGAGGAATCGGCGGTCCAGCTCAAGGGCTTCCGCTTCAGTGCGAAGCGCTGGTTGGACGCGGCGGCATCG